>NZ_JBQERC010000008.1:0-141461 GCF_056534665.1 Ruegeria sp. P8 | reverse complement strand
AAACTCAACCTCAGATGCCCCCAGTCTCTCCTGAGCGTCTCAACCGTCTTTCCAGTCCGTCAGGCCAACCTCTGTTGCGCCGGTGAAGGGGGTTCTAAGTATTACTCTCAAAACCCGCAAGCGGAAAATGCACGAAAACAAAAGAAAATGCCGATTTCAAAAATAATTATTTATTTTCAATATGTTAACTATTCACGATCAGGCGGAAGCGCGCCGGAATCGTCGGAAACACAGATGGGGTTCCGCACTTTATCGCCTTGTTTACAATGTTACTCACAGACTCGCTTCCGAGTCAGGCAGAATCTGCTGTGTTGGACTGGAGTGACAGGCTTGGAAGCGGCAACCTAAGGGCAAGAAGGATGACTATAGCTGCCAAATAGATCAGCGGCTCGATCTGAAACCCTTTTGCCAGCATCACGTAATGCAGTCCGCCCAGCAAAGCGGCCGGGTACACCAGCCAATGCAGCCTGCGCCAACGCGGCCCCAATCGGCGCACCGACCAGTTGTTGGATGTTGCCGTCAGAGGCAACAGCAAAAGAAACGCCCCAATTCCAACGGTAATATAAGGACGCTTGAGGATATCCGTCCAAATCTGGCTGGGAAGCTGAACGTCCAGAACCAGCCAGACAAGGAGATGCAGGCTGACATATACAAAAGTCAGCACCCCAATGGCCCGACGGAACTTCATCAGGTTCAAGCCCACAAATCGGCGCAAGGATGTGATGGCCAGCCCGGCAATCAGCAACTGTAAAGCCAGTTCGCCATAGCGGTGTTCCAGCGCCTCAATCGGTTCGATTCCCAAACCGCCAGTCAGGCCAAGATAGAACAGCCAGGGCGCGGGCAGCGCGCCCATCAGATAAACGGCCCATACCGGAATACGCCGGAGTGTCTGATTGATGGCCTGCATGATTCTAGTAGTTCCTGGCCAGATCCATACCTTCATAAAGGCTGGCGACCTCTTCTTCATAACCGTTGAACATCAGCGTCGGTTTGCGCGAGGCAAACAGGCCGCCGCCGATTTCACGTTCGGAAGCTTGCGACCAGCGCGGATGATCAACGTTCGGGTTTACATTACTATAAAAACCGTATTCTCGCGAATTGGCCATATTCCAACTGGTGGGCGGCTCTTCTTCAACAAGCGTGATCCGGACAATCGACTTGATCGATTTGAACCCGTATTTCCACGGTACGACCAGACGCAAAGGCGCGCCGTTCTGATTTGGAATCGGCTTGTCATAGATACCAGTGGCCATGATCGTCAGCGGATGCATCGCCTCGTCCAGGCGCATACCCTCGCGATAGGGCCATTCCAGAATGGGATAGCGCGTTCCCGGCATCTCATCCGGGCGGTGGGCCGTTTCGAACGCTACGTATTTCGCGCCGTCTTTCACCCCCGCCATTTTCAGAAGATCGGCCAGTTCGAACCCGTTCCATGGTACGACCATCGACCAGGCTTCAACGCAACGGAAGCGATAGATGCGTTCTTCGATCGTCATCTCGGACAGGATGTCCTTGAAATCATACTCACCAGGACGATCGACCAGACCGTCAATCTTTACGCTCCAGGGTTCGGTCACCAGCGCATGCGCATATTTCGCCGGGTCATCTTTTCCGGTCCCGAACTCATAATAATTGTTGTAACTCGTGATCTCATCCCAGGTGTTCGGCTCCAGCGCATCCTGCGCCGCAGCTGGTTGGCCCATTGCCGCCACACCAACACCCGCCATCCCGGCCATGACCTGCCGACGGTTCAGGAACGACGCCCGTGGGGTGACGTCGGCATGTGTTAATGTATTGGTCCAGCGATGCGCCATTTAGGTCTCCGTCATATTCGTTTGTCATTACAGACTTAGGGTGCTGATAGCACAGACCCATGGAAACAGGCGTCACGTTTGAGCGACGTGATTGTAACGTTCCGAGTGGCGACAGGCCCAGACAGGCGGATTGTGCCGCGCTCTGCCCGCTTTCAGCGGTTGTCACGACCTGAGCCAACTCTCAGTGCTCGAACATTTCGTTGGGGATATACGGTTCATTCAGAGCTGGCTCTGAACGAGGACAACAGCCGAGTTGTCTGCCTGCAGTCTTTACAACTGCGGGTCCAAAACTGCACTCTGTCAGACAGGCACCATACGCGATCAACAGTGTGGCGGGCCTGTTTTTGCAGCCGCGTGGCCGCAATGGGAGGACGAAAAATGTGTGATATCTGTGTAATGAACGCCGTAAAAGACAGGATGCTGTCCCGGCGCGGGTTCTTCAAAGCCGCGGCGGCATCGGGTGTTGCGGCTGCCGCAACCGGGGCTATGGCACCGGCCGCACTGGCCGCGGGGCATGGCGGTGTCCAAGACATGACCCACACGCTCAGCCCGGAGTTCCCGACCTGGGGCGGAGAGCCGGGTATCTCGGCCGAACAGGCATTCAATTTCGCGGAACACGGATTCAATCTGTTCAATTTGTCGATCAATGAGCATACGGGCACGCATATAGATGCCCCGCTGCACTTTTCTGCGGATGGGGCTTCGGTCGATGAAATCCCGGTCTCATATCTGGTTGCACCACTTTGCGTGGTCGATATCGCTGCCCGCGCAGCAGAAGACGCCGATACGCGTTTAACCCCTGATGACCTGAAAGCCTGGATAGCCGCCAATGGCGATATACCAGACGGCGCTTGTGTCGCCATGCACTCTGGGTGGGCTGGCAAAACGGCAACGGACGCGTTCCGCAATTTCGACGGTGAAGCGCAGCATTACCCGGGCTTTCACGTTGAAGCTGCGCAGATGCTGATGGAGGAAACCGGAGCCCGGTCTATTGCCGTTGACACCTTGTCACTGGATCACGGCATGTCTGCGGATTTCGCCACCCATTATGCCTGGTTGCCATCCGGCCGGTTCGGGATCGAATGCCTGGCCAATCTGGATCAGGTACCCGCGTCAGGCGCAACACTTGTTATTGGCGCACCGAAACACGCAGGCGGCACCGGAGGTCCGGCGCGGATACTTGCGCTGATCTGATGAAACTGACGTTTGGCGAAACTGGCCCGCTTTCTTCAGTGGGTCAGTTTCCATCTGCGCATTCCATGAGTGGTAGGCACTGAGAGCAAGCCAGCCAATGGGCAAGACCAAGTCTGACACCACACGGCGCTATGATACCGCTGCACCAAAATGGCGGGATAAGATGCGTGCTCTTGGTTATTACGATGCGTATCTTGGTTTTCTGTCAGCAAGTCAGCTCGCGACAGAGCATAACAGTCGGGTTGTTGATATCGGTGCCGGGACGGCCTCGTTTGCAGAAGCCTGGGTCGCTATTCACGGGTCACCCGTCGAAATAACCCTTCTCGAACCCAGTCAAGCCATGTTGAAACAGGGTCAAAGCGCGTTACAGGCGCGGGGTGTCGAGCCAAGACTTGTGCAGGGATTGTTAGGGTCTGTCGTTCTGGAACCTGCTAATGTGGCACTGGCTGCGCATGTCATCGAACATTGCCCCGATCCGTTGCGCGCACTTGAGAAGATTCACGATATGATGCGCCCTGGCGGTCGTTTGTATCTGGTGGTGTCAAAGCCGCATTGGTGCAATGCAATCATCTGGCTGCAATGGCGCCATCGCACATTCGGCAGAGAAGAAATTCTGGGACTATTGCACAAAGCTGGCTTTGAATGCGAAAGCGAGTACTCATTCCCCGCAGGCCCACCATCCCGGACAAGCCGGGGAATTTTGGCGCGTCGAAGAGCGTAGATGCAGACAAAAAAGACCCGCCAATGCGGCGGGTCTTCCGTTTGTGCCTAAATCAATGCACCACTGCATCATCCGGGCGGGGCCGTTCCGACGTCCCCAACCGGTCACCGATGATCAAGCCATCAGCCCCGGCGGTGACCGGGACAACCTCACCATCCTTGATCTCACCGGCCAACAGCGCTTCGGCCAGCGGGTTCTGCAGGGCGCGCTGAATCACGCGTTTCAGCGGGCGGGCTCCGAAGACAGGGTCATAGCCTTCATTGGCCAGCCATTCCTTGGCACCATCGTCCAGGGCCAGTTCGATCTTGCGGGCCGCCAGGCGCTTTTGCAGACGCGCCATCTGGATATCGACGATGCCATCCATATCGGCCCGCTTGAGGCGATCAAAGATGATCGTTTCGTCCAGACGGTTCAGGAACTCTGGCCGGAAATGTGCCCGCACCGCATCCATCACGTCACGGCGTGCCTGCGCGCTGTCCGCGCCATCGGGCAACTGGCTGAGCGCCTGAGACCCAAGGTTCGACGTCAGGATGATCAGCGTCTGCTTGAAGTCCACGGTGCGGCCCTGACCATCGGTCAGAACCCCATCATCCAGAACCTGCAACAGCACGTTGAACACATCCGGGTGCGCCTTTTCGACCTCGTCAAACAGCACGACCTGATAGGGCCTGCGCCGCACGGCTTCGGTCAGCACACCGCCTTCGTCATAACCGACATAGCCCGGAGGGGCACCGATCAGACGGGCAACCGCGTGTTTCTCCATGAACTCGGACATATCGATACGCACCATCGCGTTGTCGTCATCGAACAGGAAATTCGCCACGGCCTTGGTCAGCTCGGTCTTACCCACGCCGGTCGGCCCGAGGAACAGGAACGATCCCAACGGGCGGCCTTCGTCATTCAGACCCGCACGCGCACGGCGCACGGCGTTGGCGACGGCAGTCACCGCTGCATCCTGACCGATCACGCGGGAATGCAAAGCGTCTTCCATCCGCAGCAGCTTCTCGCGCTCACCTTCCAGCATTTTCGAGGTCGGGATACCGGTCCAGCGCTCCACGACGGAAGCAATCTGTTCAGGGCGCACCGTTTCCTCGGCCATCATACCATTGCTTTCGGCGTTCTCGGCCTCGGTCAGCTTTTTTTCAAGCTCGGGGATGACGCCATAGGACAATTCCCCCGCTTTGGCGAGGTTGCCTTCACGCTTGGCGATCTCAAGATCAGCGCGCGCCTTGTCGAGCTGTTCCTTCAGGTCACGGGCCCCCGCCAGCTTGTCGCGTTCGGCCTGCCATTGTGCTGTCATCTCGGCGGATCGTTCCTGCAAATCGGCCAGGTCCTTTTGCAAGGTTTCCAGACGATCTTTCGAGGCCGCGTCATCTTCAAGCTTCAGCGCCTCTTCCTCGATCTGCATCTGCAGGATGTTCCGGTCGAGTTGATCGAGTTCCTCGGGCTTGCTGTCGACCTCCATCCGCAGACGCGATGCCGCCTCGTCGACAAGGTCGATGGCTTTGTCGGGCAGAAAGCGGTCAGTGATATAGCGGTGCGACAGGGTCGCCGCTGAAACAAGCGCTGAATCAGAGATGCGCACACCGTGGTGCAACTCGTACTTTTCCTTGATGCCGCGCAGGATGCTGATCGTATCTTCGACTGTCGGCTCCTGTACCATTACAGGCTGGAACCGGCGCGCAAGGGCAGCGTCTTTTTCTACGTATTTGCGATACTCATCCAGCGTGGTCGCACCGATACAGTGCAACTCACCCCGGGCAAGCGCAGGCTTGATCAGATTGGCAGCATCCATTGCACCGTCCGATTTCCCGGCACCGACCAACGTGTGCATCTCGTCGATGAACAGGATGATCTCACCAGCGGCTTCAGTCACCTCGGTCAGAACGGCCTTCAGCCGTTCTTCGAACTCACCCCGGTATTTCGCGCCAGCAATCAGTGCACCCATGTCGAGGGCGAGCAGTTTTTTGTCCTTGAGCGATTCCGGCACGTCTCCGTTGATGATACGCAGGGCCATACCTTCGGCAATCGCGGTCTTACCGACGCCGGGCTCACCAATCAGAACCGGGTTGTTTTTGGTGCGACGCGACAGAACCTGCATCGAGCGGCGGATTTCCTCATCCCGACCGATGATCGGATCAATTTTGCCTTCGGCTGCAGCCTCGGTCAGGTCACGCGCGTATTTCTTGAGCGCGTCATAGCCTTCTTCCGCCGACGCGCTGTCAGCAGTGCGACCCTTGCGAATGTCGTTGATCGCCTCGTTCAGTTTTTGCGCTGATACGGCTCCGGCGTCCAATGCATCCTTGGCCTTGGACTTCACCATGCACAGTGCCATCAGAACACGTTCGACAGGGACGAAGCTGTCGCCCGCTTTGGTAGCTATTTTTGTGGCCTCGTCCAGAACCTTGACGGTCTGGCCGTCCATGTAAATCTGGCTGGCGTCGCCGCTGACCTTAGGGATTTTCCCCATTGCCGCGTCCAGCGCCTCAACCACGCGGTTCGGTGCACCGCCCGCGCGCGAAATCAGGTTACTGGCCAACCCCTGATCGTCATCCATCAATGCTTTGAGTATATGTGTGGGCTCCAGCCTCTGGTGCCCCTCGCGCAGCGCAATGGTCTGCGCTGCCTGCACGAATCCCCGTGCCCGCTCGGTGAACTTGTTCAAGTCCATGATATTCTCCTTTTCCAAGCGCCCCGTTTTGACATGCCCGCCTGGCAGCACATGTCGGTCGAAGCCTCACATTCAATCTGGGAAATATCTTCAGTGGTTCAAGAGGCTAAAACACAGAAATCGACCTATTCGCGCCGGATGGTATAGACTGAATAACCACCGGTCTCGGCGACCTGAACGGCACCCAGATCATTCACCAAAGATTGGGCTGCCGCACTTCCCGTCGGGCAAGAAACCAGATCTGCCGTATGGTCCAGGAAATTGCCGGTAAACGCCGTTTCACCAGTAAGTTGACACCAATCATCCTCGGACCTGTAACCACCAACCAAACGCAAATCGTCATTGGTCGGCACAGGTGCAGCCCCTGTATCCGTCTCCTCGGGCGGCGTTTCATTACATGCGGCCAGTGCAATCAACGCGCCCAACAAAACCAGCTTTTTCATTTGTCGCCCCTTATTTTGAATTCGAGTTTTCAATACAGAGCACGATAACACGATTTGAAGCTGCCTGCGCGGCTTAGCAGATGGACAGAGCGGCCCGAAGCCGCTAGGACGCAGACGTTTGCCAAAAAGGAGCGCCCCCCATGTCTGATGACCGCCTGATCGTAGCCCTTGATGTTCCCAACGCTCTGCAAGGGTTGGCCATGGCAGAACGTTTGGGGGACAGTGTTTCTTTCTATAAGATCGGGCTGGGTATGCTGACCGGTGGCGGGCTGGCATTGGCCAACGAACTGAAACAGGATCACGGCAAGCGCATCTTCCTGGATATGAAGTTATTCGACATTGGCAACACAGTTGAAAATGCCGTGCGGGGATTGGCGCAATTCGATCTGGATTTTCTGACCGTGCATGGTGACCCTCATGTGGTGCGCGCTGCCAAAGAAGGTGCTGCGGGTAAAGACCTGAAGATCCTCGCCGTGACCATCCTGACCTCGCTGAACCGCGACGATCTGGACGCAAGCCTTCTGAGATCCGGTGATGTGCAGGACTTGGTCGTTGAGCGCGCGGCCAAAGCCTTTGAAGCCGGTGCTGATGGCGTTATCGCCAGCCCGCAGGAAGCCGCCCTGATCCGCGTTCTGCCTCAGGCTGAAGGTCGTCTGATCGTAACCCCTGGTGTGCGCCCTGCTGGCGCAGCGCTTGGTGACCAGAAACGTGTAGCCACCCCGGCAAGCGCCATTCAGGATGGCGCAGATCACATCGTTGTTGGCCGCCCGATTTATCAGGCAAAAGACCCAAAGGCCGCTGCTGAGGCCGTTCTTTCCGAATTAAATTCTCTCAAGGTGTGCTAAGACCACCTGGTCATTTCAGGTGGGTTTTGCGTTGGATTTTCCGCGCAACAAGTTGACCTAAGGTCACTTTTTGACGAAACCGCGCCAAATCGTCTCTGTGCCAGAAAACACACATTCAAAACCCGAGTTTTCTCCGCACAACCTTCATCCTATCGAAACTAATGATTTTCAGGGATTCTGAAGGGGAAATACTCCCCTACGAACCGCTTCTTCCTGAGGTTCGTTACTTCCCCCCGCGATGTGCGGGGGGTCTTCTTTTCAAATCATCCCATGCCAGCAGGGCCTTTGATCCAGGATCACAGGTGATATAAAGAATTTCCAAGCCAACTGCGGAACGCATGAGGACGCAGATGCCCGGTCTTTGCCGAGATTGCCTGACCACATTGTCAAACGAACAACGCTGTACTGCCTGTGGCAGTCCGCGGGTAAAGACTCACTCGGAACTGTTTGACCTGTCGATTGCCCATATGGATTGTGACGCCTTCTATGCCTCGGTGGAGAAACGTGACAACCCTGAACTGGCGGACAAACCGGTTATCATTGGCGGCGGCAGGCGCGGCGTTGTTTCAACTGCCTGCTACGTTGCCCGTATTCGCGGTGTCCGGTCGGCCATGCCCATGTTCAAGGCGTTGCAACTCTGCCCCGAAGCCGTCGTGATCAAGCCGCGCATGTCCGTCTACGCCCAGGTGTCGCGCGACATCCGCGCCATGATGGATGAATTGACACCCGTGGTCGAACCCCTGTCGCTGGACGAAGCCTTCATGGACCTGTCGGGAACCGAACGTTTGCATGGCGCGCCACCGGCCGTCATGCTGGCGCGTCTGGTCAAGCGCATGAAGGATGAAATCGGTGTCACCGGCTCAATCGGGTTAAGTCACAACAAGTTTTTGGCCAAGGTCGCATCGGACCTCGACAAACCGCGCGGGTTTTCAGTCATCGGCAAGGCGGAAACGGCAGAGTTTCTGAACGACAAACCCGTACGGTTGATCTGGGGTATTGGCCCGGCTGCGCAGGAAGCGCTGGACCAGGCCGGGATCAGAACTTTCAGTGATTTGCTGCGTTGGGATCAGGAGGCACTTACCGCACGGTTCGGTTCAATGGGATATCGCCTGTGGCACTTGGCCCGGGGTCAGGACAAGCGACGCGTATCAGCGCATGAGCCGATGAAATCCATCAGCAACGAGACGACATTTTTCGAAGACACGTCGAGCCTTGATATTCTGGACGGCCATTTGTGGCGCATGGCCTTGAAAGTGTCGGACCGCGCCAAGGCAAAGGATCTGGCAGGTCGGGTTGTCACGTTGAAACTGAAGAAAGCCAATCACAAGATCCTGACGCGGCGCGTGTCCTTGCGGGATGCGACACAGATTGCCGACCGGATTTACCGCACGGCCCGGGGCCTGTTCGATCAGGTTGGCGATCAGGGGCCGTATCGGTTGTTGGGCTGTGGTTTGTCTGACCTTTGCCCGGCGGATCAGGCGGATATTTCCGGCGACCTGCTGGATCCGGATGCTGCCCGCAGATCAAAGGCCGAACGGGCCACGGACGAGATTCGCCAGCGGTTCGGGGCCGAAGCAATCATGAAGGGCCGTGCGCTGCGCTGATATTATTCCGCCGCCAGACGCTCTGGGCTCGCACCCAGGCTGGAAATCTCGCGAACCACCTGCCTGAGCAGCTTCGAGAACGCCATGAAATTGGCATTGGGCGCGATTTTTTCTTCGTCCATGTACAAAGCGCGATCAATCTCGATCTGAACAGCGTGCTGCTGGCGACCGGGACGACCATAGGTTTGCGTCACATATGCTCCGGCAAAAGGCGCATTGCGTGCCACGTTGAGACCCGCTGCCGCGAAAGCGGCTTCAATGATATCGACGACCTCTGGCGACGCGGACGCGCCAAACCGGTCGCCCAGCACGATCTCGGGCCGCCTTCCGCGCGCAGTGCCCGCCATGGCCACCGCCTCGTGCGGCATCGAGTGGCAGTCCACCAGAATTGCCTGTCCGAACATCTCGTGTGATTCGGCCAGCAGGGATTTCAACCGCGCATGATAAGGGCGCCAATAGGTGTCGATGCGCAGCCGCGCTTCGTCCATGGTAAGTTTGCCGCGATAGATTGCCCGACCGTTGGCAACTACGCGGGGAATCACCCCCAGCCCTGACGCGACCCTTGGATTATGCCCGTGCCTGCGGGCACCGCTGATCAAGACCGGGTCAAGCTCATCCAGGCTGCGGTTCAAATCCAGATAGGCACGTGGCATGGCCGCCTTGATCATAGGGGCACCGTTTTCCGCCGCGGGCGCGAACAACTGATCAACAAAGGCGTCTTCTGAGGATCGAATCACGCTCCGGTTCAACACGGACCGGTTCAGAAATGCCTCAGGATACTCCCGCCCGCTGTGTGGCGATGAAAAAACCACGCACGAGGTGCGGTTTTCGGGCATATCCAATACATAGGCTGCGCTTTGCATGATCCCTCCGTGTTCGTAATCAACATAGACCGGAAAAATTGTTCTTCCAAACCCCTTGAACCCTTTTGCGACTCCTTTTATAGACCCCGCTACCGGCGCGGGGATCCGCGCCCCATTTCGTTATGGGGCAAGGTACGCAAAGGGAAAGTGGGCGGTTAGCTCAGCGGTAGAGCACTTCGTTGACATCGAAGGGGTCACAAGTTCGATCCTTGTACCGCCCACCATCGTTTCACTGTTCCGGTTGTCCGGGGCACCCGAGTAACCCAGGCGCTGGCCACGTCCTTGATGAAGGCGCCGCAGATTGGAGACAGACCATGAAGGTCAAGAACTCGCTCCGCTCGCTCAAGAACCGGCACCGCGACTGCCGGATTGTGCGTCGCAAAGGCCGCGTCTACGTGATCAACAAGACGCAGCGCAAGTTCAAAGCTCGTCAGGGCTAAGAACGGCACATCACTGCTTAAAGAAACCGCACCTTCGAGTGCGGTTTTTTTTGTTCTACCCGCGCCTAAAATGTAATCCCTGCATGGATCAGAATGCCCACGACCATAAGAAAGTTCAGAACCATCGAAATCCCGTTGCCGACATAGATTGGAAGCTTTCCAACAACCAAGCCGTAAGCAAACCAAAGCAGGGACAAGGCGGTATATAGAGACCAAGACAACAAGGACTGTCCCGAGGCATGGTGCGAATGCGTCAAATACAGCTTCACGAGCTGTGGCAGTGTGGCAAAAGGACCAACCACGCCAACAAAAACCATGAACCCTTCAAAGCGCGACATCCAATGGCCAAGGTTAGATTTCTCCAATTTTTCAGCCAGTGTTTCGGGCATATCTCACGTTCTTCCTTTAAGTGAATAAGACGGCATGTTCTTTTTCTCGGACAATCTGTCTTGCCAAAATATCCGCTAGAAGCGCTTGGACCAAGTCCCTCGACCACGTTACCACCAACCTTCCCCCCTCGTATGCCTTCAGAGCATCGCATAATGAACGTCACTAGCGACCTTTTGACCAAGTAAATCAGTCGGATTTACTTGCATCCCGCCCAGAATCGTATAATTGAGAAAATCAGTCGGATTAATGACCGACCCGAAATTCAATTGTTGAGGCACACAATGCTGAAATCCACGACCTGCCTGGCCGCCGCGCTGTCGGCACTGATCGCAACCTCTGCCGCCGCCGAAGGCGAGCTGAACCTTTATTCGTCGCGCCACTATGACACCGACGAACGGCTGTATACCGACTTTGAAGACGCAACCGGCATCAAGATCAACAGGATCGAAGGCAAAGCGGATGAACTGATTGCCCGGATGGAAGCGGAAGGCGCAAACTCACCTGCCGACGTGATGCTGACCGTGGACACGTCGCGCCTGGCACGAGCCAAGAACGCAGGTATCCTGCAATCGATCGACAGCGCAAAACTGGAAGAGCGCATTCCCACCAACCTGCAGGACAGCGACAATCAGTGGTTTGGTTTCTCGCAACGCGGTCGGATCATCTTTTTCGACAAGGAAAACGTGACCAACCCGCCGGCCACCTACGCTGATCTGGCCAAACCGGAATACAAGGGAATGGTCTGTATCCGGTCTTCGACCAACACCTACAACCAGACCCTGCTGGCATCGATCATCACACATGAAGGCACTGAGGCCGCCAAGTCCTGGGCCGAGGGTGTTGTCGCCAACATGGCGCGTGACCCGCAGGGCGGTGACACCGACCAGTTGCGCGGCATCGTTTCGGGCGAGTGTGACATCGCGGTTTCGAACACCTACTATTTCGCGCGCTCCATTCGCACAGACGTCAAAGGCTTGTCCGCAGACCGCGACATGATCGGCTGGGTCTTCCCGAACCAGGACAGCTATGGCGCGCATATGAATCTATCCGGTGGTGGGGTCGCCGCGCACGCACCCAACAAGGAAAACGCGATCCTGTTCCTTGAGTATCTGGCCAGCGATCAGGCGCAGAAATACTTCTCGGCGGGAAATGACGAGTTCCCGGCAGTTCCAAATGTCGAACTGGCCGAGTCGGTCAAGGCGCTGGGTGAATTCAAGGCAGACGACGTGAACCTTTCAGACGTTGCAAAGAACATCCCCGAAGCGCAGAAGATCTTTAACGAAGTTGGCTGGAAGTAATCCTTCTTGGCTCTGACTTCTTGAATAGGATGCGGATTGTCCGCATCCTTTTTCGTTGATATGTGATGTTTATTTGTATATTTTCTCATATATGAGAAATTTTTTCAATATGATGTAATGCCTGACACCCTGTCAAACCGCCTTGCCAATCGCCTGAGCGAACTGCGCCGCGGGCGTGGTTGGTCTTTGGATTACCTTGCCGAACACAGCAGGATCAGCCGCGCCACCTTGTCCCGTATGGAAAAAGGGGATGTCAGCCCAACAGCCGACAATCTAGGCCGTCTGTGCGCTGCATACGATCTGCCGATCTCACGCCTGCTGATGATGGTTGAAGACAGCTTTGACCCCAAGGTTCCATTCGAACGCCAGACCGAGTGGCGCGACCCCGAAACCGGCTTCACCCGCCGTGCTGTTTCACCACTTGCAAATGGATTGAACGCCGAGGTTCTGGAATGCCACCTTCCCCGGGGCACGGTCATCACCTACGAAGTGCCACCTAAATCGGGGCAAGAGCATCATCTGATCTTAATGGACGGTGCGCTTACTCTGACGGTTGATGGAACTCCCCACGCGCTGAACGCCGGGGATTGCCTGCGCTACCATCTGTCGGGACCGACCCGGTTTGAAACAGGGGCGTCGCGTGGTGCACGTTACCTGCTGGTGCTTATATGATCACGCGCCTGACCGAGAACGATTTTGACGCGGCGCTGGATGACCTGGCTGAAATCCTGCATGCCTGTGTTCATGATGGGGCCAGCATAGGTTTCATACTTCCGTTTACCCTGAACGATGCGCGTGCGTACTGGCAACAAAACGTACAGCCCGGTCTCAGGTCAGGTAAGCTGGACTTGTTCGTTTCGTATGACGGTCCCCGCATTGCAGGCACCGTTCAACTGATCCCGGCGGCAATGCCCAACCAACCCCACCGCGCCGACGTGGCGAAACTTCTGGTCCACCCCAACGCCAGACGGCGGGGGTTAGGCCGATCCCTGATGAATGCGCTTGTTCTTCGGGCGCGAGAGGTGGGGCGCACGGTGCTTGTACTTGATACGCGCAGCACCGATCCCTCGCGGCTGCTTTATCAAAGCCTTGGGTTTCAGATCGCGGGGGAAATACCGAATTACTGCCGGAACCCATTAGAACCAAAATTCGAGCCCACAACCTATATGTACAAAAACCTTGACGCTTGAAAAGACGCAGCCCCCGCTACTCGGCGGCGGTTACCTTTTCGGGAAACTTGTTCGGCAACAGCCCGAGGCGGCGCGCACGACGAACATCTGCCAGCAGGTCCCGTTCGGCGGCCTCAAACAACTCTTCAGGGTCATCCAGAACAAAATACCCCATCTGATGCATATCGATCCGGTATGGTGTTCGCAGAATCGTTAGAACGTCAAACGGGTCACGATCGGGTATGTCGCTGGTCACGGCATAGACCAGTTCTGTCGGCGACGACGCCAACCCTGAACCCAGCGCCTTGATCTGACCGTTCTGGCGGCGCAGGCCAAACTCGATCGAAAACCAGTAAAGCCTGATCAACCAGGCATAATCCGCGTCATCTGCCTGCTTTCCGGCTAGCCCGATGGCGTGGCTGAACGCGGCAAAACGCGGATCACTTAACAACGGTGTATGTCCGAATATCTCATGAAAGATATCCGGCTCTTCGATATAGTCGAAATCTTCCCGGGAGCGGATGAAGGAAGCGGCCGGAAAAACCCGATCCGCCAGCATCCCGAAAAACGTCTTGAACCCGATAAGCGCCGGAACCGGCTGCACCCGCCAGCCGGTCAGGTCCAGCAGCCGTTTCGAAATTTCTGCACAAGAAGGCACTTTGGTCTTCGGCAGGTCCAGTCGCGCCAAACCGCTTAGGTATTCCGGCGCCATATAGCGCCGTACATTTTCTTCCTGTGCCGCGTAAAGATCAGCCCAGACCGCATTCTCTTCGTCTGTGTAGGTAATGTGGCCATGTTCATCCGCCAGTTTGGCGACATATTTCGTCGATTTGGGCATCAGCGTCCTCCTGCATGAGATCAGGATACCTCAACTCACACGGAGAATTTGTTTTGATATTCTGATTTTCGCCCGTATTATGAATGATACATTCCGAGATACTGCGATTTGCGGCCCAAATGCTTCACTCAGCCGACATCGATATTTTGCGAGAGCTTCAGGCCAGTGGGCGTCTGTCTATGCAGGAGCTTGCCGACCGGACCGGATTATCTGCGTCGCAATGCTGGCGCCGCGTCCGTGACCTTGAATCGTCCGGGGTGGTTTCAGGATATCGCGCGCAGGTTTCAGCCAAGGCTGTCGGGCTGAATGCCATTGCCTATGTCCACGTCGCACTGAAAGACCATCAGGAAAACAGCATCTCGGCGTTTCTTCGTCTTATCGAGACCGAGCCGCAAATTGTTGAGTGCGCCTCGATCACCGGGGATCACGACTTTATCCTGAAAGTTTATGCCAAAACCCCCGAGGATCTTGAGGTCTTCATCATGCAGCGCTTGTTGAAATCAGGGCTGGTCCGCGACACCCGCAGCAACTTTGTGCTTCGCCAGACCAAGACCCGCGGCCCTTTACCCATTCTGTGACAAGGCCCACCAAAACGGAACCTGAGCGGATCTGTCCGGGCCATAACCCATCCTTGCGAAGACGTGGTGTTGAAGGGCAGAGAGTGTCGTTCAATTGGAAAAGCCCGGCCACCATTTCCTAGCGGCCGGGCTTTCAAGATTCAAAACGCGTCTTCAGAAATGAGCAGATTTCGCGGACGCAGGCTTTTCCATCGGCGGCGCGAACTTGGTCAAGTCGATCCCCTTTACCGCCGACTTGTATTCCTCGGCAGTTGGGGTCCGGCCCAAAATGGCCGAAAGCACGACAACCGGCGTCGACGCCAGCAGGGACTCACCCTTTTTCTCATCCGAGTCTTCGACAACACGCCCTTGGAACAGGCGCGTGGATGTCGCCAGAACGGTATCGCCTTTTGCAGCCTTTTCCTGGTTCCCCATGCAAAGGTTACAGCCGGGCCGCTCAAGGTACAGGATATTTTCATATTCTGTACGTGCTTTGTTTTTCGGAAACAGATCATCGAATTCAAAGCCCGAGTATTTCTGAAGAATGCTCCACTCGCCTTCTTCCTTCAGTTCATCGATGATGTTGTAGGTTGGTGCTGCGACAACCAGCGGGGCCTTGAATTCGACGGTGCCCCGTTCCTCTTCAAGGTTCTTAAGCATCTGCGAGACGATAATCAGATCGCCCTTGTGCACCATGCACGACCCGACAAAGCCCAGATCGACCTTCTTTTCACCCTTGTAGTAGGAAACCGGGCGGATTGTGTCGTGGGTGTAACGCTTTGATACGTCAGCATTGTTCACGTCAGGATCGGCAATCATCGGTTCGTCGATCTCATCCAGATCAACAACGAGCTCGGCAAAATACTTGGCGTTCTCATCGGGTTTCAGGGCCGGCTTTTCACCCGACCTGATTTCCGCGATCCGCGCATTCGCCTTGTCAATCAGACCTTGCAGCGTCTGGGCTTCGTTCTCCATGCCCTTGTCGATCATGATCTGGATGCGGCCTTTGGCGATCTCCAGAGATTCAATCAGCGTGTCATCTTCGGAAATACAAATTGAGGCCTTGGCCTTCATCTCGGCCGTCCAGTCGGTAAAGGTGAACGCCTGATCCGCCAGCAAGGTGCCGATATGAACTTCGATGATCCGGCCCTGGAAGACGTTGTCACCGAATGTCTTTAACATCTGCGACTGGGTGGCGTGAACCACATCGCGGAAATCCATATGGTCTGCCATCTGGCCTTTGAAGGTCACCTTAACCGATTCAGGGATCGGCATCGTGGCTTCACCGGTCGCCAGCGCCAGCGCAACGGTGCCCGAATCCGCGCCAAACGCTACGCCCTTGGACATGCGGGTGTGCGAGTCGCCGCCAATGATGATGGCCCAGTCATCCACGGTGATGTCATTCAGCACCTTGTGGATTACGTCTGTCATCGAATGATAAACACCCTCGGGATCACGCGCAGTGATCAGGCCAAAGTTGTTCATGAATTTCATTAGTTTGGGAATGTTCGCCTGCGCCTTTGCATCCCAAACCGACGCTGTGTGGCACCCGGACTGATATGCGCCATCAACGATGGGCGAGATCACGGTTGCCGCCATGGCTTCCAGTTCCTGCGCGGTCATCAGGCCGGTGGTGTCTTGCGACCCAACGATATTGACCTTAACCCGAGCATCCGAGCCCGCGTGCAGAACCTTTCCGTCAGCCACACCAACCGCGTTTTTGTTGAAGATCTTCTCGACAGCTGTCAGGCCCTGACCCTCGTGCGAGATTTCCCTGGACGGAGCAAATGCAGATTCCAGCGCAACGCCAAGGGTTTCGGCCGCAAATGTCTGCAGCTTCTTACCAAAGACAATCGCGTAAGAGCCGCCAGCCTTGATGAATTCGACCTTTTGCGGCGTGAAGGACGACGATACATCGACAAGCTCTTTATCGCCTGCTTCGTTGTAAAGCTTCTTGTCCTTTGTGTTGATGGTCAGAACGGTTCCGGTCTCGACCGAATATTTCTGTTCAAGGACAGGACTTTCGTCGTTGTTCAGGATCGGGTTGCCGTCGTCATCCAGCTTTTTAACCCAGTTCTTCAGGTCAATACCGATACCTCCGGTCACGCCAACGGTGGTCAGGAAGATCGGTGAGATTCCGTTTGTTCCCGCGACAACTGGTGCGATGTTCACAAAGGGAACATAAGGGCTGGCTTGCGTTCCGGTCCACAAGGCGACGTTGTTGACGCCGGACATGCGCGAGGACCCGACGCCCATGGTCCCTTTTTCGGCGACCAACATGACACGTTTGTCCGGGTGTTGTTTCTGCAAATCCTGAATCTCGGCCTGCGCCGCCGGTGTGATCATGCATTTGCCATGCAATTCCCGATCCGCACGAGAATGCGCCTGATTGCCGGGCGACAGAAGGTCGGTGGAAATGTCTCCTTCGGCCGCGACATAGGTCACAACCTTGATTTCCTCTTCGATGTCGGGCAGCCGGGTAAAGAACTCGGCCTTGGCATAGCTTTCCAGAATGTCCTTTGCGATCGCGTTTCCGGCCTCAAAAGCAGACTTGAGGCGCTGGGTATCCGCATCATACAGGAACACCTGCGTTTTCAGCACCTCTGCCGCCTGATTTGCGATCGACGCATCATCGCCCAGCGCCAGATCCAGCAGAACCTCGACCGAGGGGCCGCCTTTCATATGTGACAGCAGCTCGAACGCGAAGGCCTGCGAGATTTCTTCGACCGAGGCTTCACCCAATATGATCTCTTTCAGGAACTGTGCCTTTTCACCAGCTGCGCTGGTTGTCCCCGGCAGCGTGTTATAGATGAAATAGGTCAAAGACTCGGCGCGGTGAACGTTGTCCACATCCTTGATTTGTTCGATGATTTCCTGAAGCAGCACACCGTCTTCAATGGGTTTGGGGTGCAAACCTTGCTCTTTGCGCGTCTCAATCTCGTTCAGGTATTCTGTATATAGGCTCATGACGGTTCCGACCATTTAGCTGGTGCGCTGGCGGGTAACAAACCAGCGCCTTAATTTTGTATGCCGCGGTATACTAAATGCCTACAACTTGCAAGACACTCTCCTGCGACCCTGTGTCCTGATCGAGGATGTATTTGTCGAAATACTTGCCAGTCAGGCGTGATCTGTCTGTCGCGGCCAACAGGTTTTTGCACCCTGGCACGCTAGCTTCCGGATGCGGAAATCAGTTCCTTGGCCAGCGGCAAGGATGAGTAACCCAGCCGGGATGGCGTCAATCCCAATCGCACAATCACCATATCATGAGAGGGGAAAATACCGATGGACTGACCATCATGCCCCTGCAACCAGACGGCATCTTCAAAAGGTGGCAAATCTCCGGGTGCTTCCAGCCAAAGGTGGCCCTTGGCGTATTTGCCATCCGAAGCATCAACCGGTTCGAACATCCAGTCCACATAACCTTCTGGTAATATCCGAGAGCCTTTCCAAACCCCTTTTTGCAGCAAAAGCTGCCCGTACCGGGCCCAGTCACGCGCCGTCGCATACATATAACTGGACCCGATGAAGGTATCGCTGACATCCGTCTCGATAACCGCCGATGTAATGCCAATCGGCGCAAATAGCGCGTTGTGCGGATAGCTCAGCCCACCGTCGCCCAACTTGTCCTGCCAAACCCGAGACAGCATCGTGGACGTGCCCGAGGAATAGTTGAAGTCCGTTCCAATACTGGATTCAGCAACGCGCCCGGCAGCAAATTCGGCCATACCGTCACGAAGATACAGCATGCGTGTTACGTCTGAAACGTCGCCGTATTCCTCATCCCATTGCAGCCCGCTTGTCATCGCCAGCATATCAGCCACGGTAATGTTGCGCCTTGCGTCGTCGACCCAATCGGGAAAGCTGTCGACAAGCGTATCTGACAAGCTCATTTGACCCGCTTCAATCAAGGTGCCGATCAACCCGGCCGTAACTGTCTTGGTCATGGACCAGCCCAGTAACGGGGTATCCGCATCAAACCCATCTGCGTACCGTTCAGCAATGATGCGCCCGTTTCGAACCACCACAACTGCGCGAAATCCTTCACCCACCAAACTGTCATTCGACAGTACAATCTGAAGCTTCGGGTCTTGGGACAAGGCAACGTCATTCCCGTTTGGCCATAGTCCTGCTGGCAGCGGATCAGGCGCGGAAAGTGTCTGGTTGCTCAGATCAGCCTCATGAACATTTGTGCAGCCAAGCCCCTGACGAAACTGCGATGTCGCGGGTGCAAAAAACCGGAAGATCCGCGCTTTCGCAGTCTGCGCTTCCCGATCCACCTCTATTGAGATTTGCCCCAGCAGAGGGTGGCCGGGTGCTTGCACGTCCACAGCCAGAACTTCGTCAGGATCCCGTCCAGCAATGAAAACGTTCGAACAGACAATCTTGGCAGCGTAGTTGGTTCCAACCTTCAAAAGATCCGGGGGTGCGAACCAAAGGTAGCCAATCAAAGCTACCCCGCCCAGAACCACCGCACTGCCGGTCATTTTTAGTACTTTGCTGAACATCCGCCGCAACCATTCCTGCCGCTACCTCGCCAGGCAAAGGTTAGAAGCAACCGAGCAGGCTTTACCACAGTTTCGTTACGTCGACTGATAGGTCAGAGCCCGCACGTTGAAGCATGGCCAGTGCCATCCAAGATGCACATCGCTCGATCAGCAATTGCACAGATCGACTTCAGCCCCAAACAGGTAGCACGTCGGTCTTTACACCGTCAGAAATCCAGATTCTCGACGCTCAAAGCGTTTTTCTGGATAAATTCCCGACGAGGTTCGACAACATCACCCATTAGCTTGGTGAACAGATCGTCGGCTTCCACCATATCGTCTACGCGCACCTGAAGCAGCGTGCGTGCATGCGGGTCCAAAGTTGTTTCCCAAAGCTGGTCGGGGTTCATCTCTCCCAGACCTTTGTAGCGCTGTAGGGATAGGCCCTTTTCCCCTTCTTCCAGAATGGCGCGCAGCAGGTCCAGCGGACCGTGGATCAATTGGCTACGATCACGGCGGATCAACGTGGCCGAGGTGTTGTAGACCTCTTGCAGGCTTTGCGTGAAGCTGCCTGTTTTGCGGGCCTCCCCCGACCGCAGCATCGGGCCGTCCAAGGTGCGAACCTCTTCGACACCACGCAGAATGCGGGCCAGCCGAATTCCGTGATCCTGCGTGATCCGGCCCTGCCAGCCACGCTCATACTCCAACGCGATCAGGTCCAGACGGGCGGCAACCTTGTCAGCCACCCCTTGCAGATCGGCGTCCACCGCACCCGGCACAAAGGCACCGGCAACAGCGGCCTGTTCCAGAATGTGGCGCGGGTAGTGCGTCGGGAAGGCGTCCAGAACGCGTTTCAACTGTCGCGCTTCGTCCACCACGCGGGCCAGATCCTGACCAATGATCTCTTCGCCCGATCCCAGTTTCAGCACGGCGCCCTCGATCCCCTGATTAACGAGATAATCGTCCAGTGCCGCCTGATCTTTCAGATAAACCTCTGATTTACCGCGCGAAACCTTATAAAGCGGCGGCTGCGCGATATAGAGATATCCACCTTCGATCAACTCGGGCATTTGCCGGTAGAAGAACGTCAGCAGCAGGGTTCGGATATGCGCGCCGTCCACATCCGCATCGGTCATGATGACGATTTTGTGGTAACGCAGCTTTTCAATGTTGAACTCATCACGGCCAATACCGGTACCCAGCGCCATGACAAGATTGCCGATCTCTTGCGAGGACAACATCCGGTCAAACCGCGCGCGTTCCACGTTCAGGATCTTACCGCGCAGCGGCAGAACCGCCTGAGTCAGCCGGT
Organism: Ruegeria sp. P8; assembly: GCF_056534665.1. NCBI lineage: Bacteria > Pseudomonadati > Pseudomonadota > Alphaproteobacteria > Rhodobacterales > Roseobacteraceae > Ruegeria > Ruegeria sp. P8. The sequence continues at coordinate 120,815 of NZ_JBQERC010000008.1, read as the reverse complement.
CACGGCCCGTTTGCGCCGACCCTCCGGCTGAATCCCCCTCAACAAGGAAGACTTCGGTTTTGGAGGGGTCTTTTTCGGAACAATCTTTCAGCTTGCCCGCCAGATAGTTCACATCCATCGCCGTTTTGCGGCGGGTCAGTTCACGCGCCTTGCGCGCGGCCTCGCGTGCCAGCGCAGCCTCGATGATCTTGCCGACGATCGCCTTGGCCTCAGTCGGGTTTTCTTCAAACCACTCGGCAAGTTTTTCGTTCATCAGACCTTCGACCGCCGGACGAACCTCGGAACTGACCAGCTTGTCTTTGGTCTGTGACGAGAATTTCGGATCAGGCACTTTGACCGACAGCACACAGGTCAGACCTTCGCGCGCGTCATCACCGGTAAAGCTGACCTTTTCCTTTTTCGCGATCCCGCTGGACTGCGCGTAGTTGTTGATCGTCCGGGTCAGGGCACCTCGGAAACCCGCCACATGGGTACCGCCATCGCGCTGAGGTATATTGTTGGTAAAGGGCAGGACAGATTCGTGATAGCTGTCATTCCACCACATTGCGATTTCCACGCCGATATCGTCGCGCTCGCCCTTGATATAGATCGGCTCGGACATGGCGGGGGTTTTGGACCGGTCGAGGTACTTGACGAATTCCTTGACCCCACCTTCATAGAACAACTCGGTTTCCAGCCGCTCCGCCGGACGCTCGTCAATCAGGATGATCCGCACGCCCGAATTCAGGAAAGCCAGTTCGCGCAGGCGTTTTTCCAATGTCTCGAATGAGTATTCGAGGTTCGAGAATGTATCGGTCGAAGCCAGAAACCGCACTTCTGTTCCTGTCCGGTCTCCGCATTCACCGACAACCTTCAGGTGCTCAGCGGTTTCGCCACCTTCAAACCGCGCGACATGCTCTTTGCCATTGCGCCAGACACGCAGTTCCAACCAATCCGAAAGCGCGTTCACCACGGAAACACCCACACCGTGCAAGCCGCCCGACACCTTGTACGAATTGCTGTCGAATTTTCCGCCAGCGTGCAGTTGGGTCATGATGACCTCGGCCGCCGACACGCCTTCTTCCGGGTGGATGTCCACCGGAATACCGCGCCCATTGTCGCTGACCGAAACACTGGAATCGGCGTGAATTTTCACCGTCACATGGTCGGCATGACCGGCCAAAGCCTCGTCAATCCCGTTGTCGACAACCTCATACACCATATGGTGCAGACCCGAGCCATCATCCGTGTCCCCGATATACATGCCGGGGCGTTTGCGAACGGCCTCCAAGCCTTTGAGAACCTTGATGGAATCTGCGCCGTATTCTTGAGGGGCCTGTGCGTCTTCGGACATTCAGTCAGTACCTATATTATTTTGGTAACTTATACGTTTTCTGGTAGGGATTGTCACGCCATCCCCCAATATTTTGTGGTTTTCCGGATCGTTTTTTGCCGCCCCGAAAGGGGCTCACAAACGATCGATATCAGACGCGATATCCGCTGCAATTTGCGCCGCATCAACGTCTGTGCGTTCAGCGGACAAGCGCAGCCCCAGAATGTCTGACTGATACCTGGCCGCCAAACGATCCGGATCACGTCCCGCCCCGATTTCACCGGCATCCTGAGCCTTGCGAAACAGATCAGCGAAACAGTCTTTCATTTCCGCCATGTAATGCGCCGCCTGATCCGCAAGGACATGATCCTTCGCCTTCAACTCGGCATATGTCTTTGCCAACATGCAGGCCTTTGCCGGGGTCTCGGCCGCTTCGATCACCAATCGGGGCTGTGCTTTCAGCGCCTCTTTCGGACCCAGTCTCTCAGCCAGGGCCTTTAGGCGCGCCAAACCTTCTTGCGTATAGCTCTCCAGCGTCAGCGCATAGAGCGCATCTTTCGACCCGAACGCCGCATAAAAACTGCCGGGCTTCAGCCTCAGTTCCCGCTCCAGATCCTTCAGCGACGTACCAGCCCAGCCCTGACGCCAGAAGATATCCTTCGCCTTCGTGATCAACACGTCACGATCGTATGCGGGTTTGCGGGGCATCAGCATCACCAATTCTTGAACGTTCACTCAAATATATACTTGAGCGATCACTCAAGAAACCCTAAATACGACCCATCGCGCCAGAAACAGGAGTTCCGACATGGCCAATTTCCCGTCTCACGACCTCGAAACCGCGCCTGAAGCGTCCAAACCGCTGCTGCAAAAGTCTCAGGCCGCTTTTGGTCGCTTGCCCGGCCTGCATAAGGTCATGGCCGAAAGCCCTCAACATCTGGAAGGCTACCAGATTTTGCACGGCCTGTTCCTGAAAACCGATTTCGACAATGATGAGAAAACCGTCGTCTGGCAGACCATCAATGTGGAAAACGAGTGCCACTACTGCGTGCCCGCCCACACCGGTATCGCCAAGATGATGAAGATATCGGATGAGATCTCGGACGCCCTGCGCAATGAAACCCCGCTGCCTTCAGCCAAACTCGAAGCACTGCGCACCTTCACCCTGCAAGTGATGGAAACCCGCGGCAACCCGACCGAAGATCAGCTTCAGGCGTTCTTTGATGCGGGCTATTCCCATCGCGCGGTTCTGGATGTCGTGCTGGGTCTGGCCCAGAAAACCATGTCGAACTACGTTAACCACATGGCCAAAACCCCGGTGGACGAGGTTATGCGCGGTTTTCTGTGGGAACGTAAAGTCAGCGAACCGGCCTAAGCAGTCACGACCGAACCCTCATCGCTTTCGGTAACGATCAGCGTCTGGGCCCGGTCGCCCATTTCCGCAAACAGTTCAGGCCCGGTGCCCGTCATCCAGGCCTGAGCGCCCAGCGCGCAAATCTCGTCATAAAGCGCTGCACGCCGCCCAGCATCCAGATGCGCGGCCACTTCATCCAGCAGAACGATCGGAGGTGCGCCCAGCATTGCCGCCAGCGCCCGCGCATTGGATAGGATCAGCGACACCAAGAGCGCTTTCTGCTCACCAGTGGAACACTCCCTTGCCGGCACGCCCTTGGCCGCGAACACACCATACAGGTCGGACCGATGCGGCCCCACCAGGGTCCGGCCCGCTGCCAGATCCCTGAACCGGCTCTCGCCCAACGCGTCTCGCAAATCTTCCGCCGTCTCGGGCATTGCGCCTTCGGTTTGCACCAACTCCAGCTCGGCCGAAGGAAAGACCGTTTCCGCCCTGTCCTGCGCTGCCCGCAGAAGATCCAGCGACCTTAACCGCGCGGTATGGATGCGGTGCCCCGTCTCGGCCAACTGCCCTTCAAGCGCGGCGTACCAATGCGCATCCCTGACCTGCTCTTTCAGCAAACGGTTACGTTCGCGCATCGCTTTTTCATAGATCAGCGATGCTTCAGCGTGGGCTGGGTCAAAACTCAGCGCGATACGGTCCAGAAACCGCCGACGCCCTTCCGCCCCTTCAATCCACAGACGGTCCATTGACGGGGTCAGCCAGACAACTCGCGCAAGTTTCCCCAGATCGATCTGCGTCGCCGACTTGCCATCAATTCGCACCTGTCGCGCTGCGCCGCCCTCGGACCAGGTTTCGATCTCAAACCGCTGCCCCTGAGCGTCCAGCAACCCGGACAGTTTCCAACCCAACGCCTCGGGCCGTCGGGTCATCTCGGCTGCACTCGCCCGCCGCATTCCGCGACCGGGTGAAAACAACGACACCGCTTCAAGAAGATTGGTCTTCCCGGCCCCATTTGGCCCGTGAATAGCAACGGGACGTCCGTCCAGAGACAACCGCGCCAGCTTATGAGATCGAAAATGCGAGACCGTAAGCTCGGTCAGGGCCAATCCCATGACCCCTCCCTTCATCTTTTCAAAATTACTCCCGCCGGAGGCATCGCGCGTCCGCGCGATCAGACGCGCATCGGCATGACGACGTATACAGCACTCTGGTCGTTGCCTTCGCGCATCAATGTCGGGTCACCAGCCGAGTTGAACAGGAAAACTGCATTCTCACGATCCACCTGAGACGCAATCTCCAACAGGTATTTGGCGTTGAACCCGATCTCCAACCGCTCATCCCCGTAAGCGACAGCCAATTCTTCCTCGGCGGCGCCACTGTCGGGTGCATTCACCGACAAGATCAGCTTGTCGCCTTCCAATTGCAACTTCACTGCCCGCGATCGCTCCGACGAAACAGTTGCCACGCGGTCCACAGCTTGCGCGAATTCAGCAGCATCCACTTCAAGCTTGCGGGTGTTTCCTTGCGGGATCACACGTGTGTAGTCGGGGAAGGTGCCGTCAATAACCTTCGACGTCAGCGTGATATCCGGCGTGGCAAAGCGTACCTTGGTTTCACTGACCGAAACGGCGATATCCATCTCGTCATCATCCAGCAGCTTGCGCAACTCGCCCACTGTTTTGCGGGGCACGATCACGCCCGGCATATCCGCCGCGCCATCCGGCAAATCTGCGTCGATCCTCGCAAGCCGGTGGCCATCGGTGGCCACACAACGCAACACTTTTCCACCCTCGGACCCATCTGCCACATGCATGTAGACACCGTTCAGATAGTACCGGGTCTCTTCGGTCGAGATGGCGAATTTCGACTTGTCAAACAACCGGCGCAGCAATGCCGCCGAAGCGGTGAAATTCGATTGATACTCAGACGATGCCATCACCGGAAAATCTTCCTTCGGCAGTGTCGCCAGCGAAAAATTCGACCGCCCCGCTTCAACTGTCAGCCGTCCAGCGGCGCTGTCAGAGGTCAGTGTCACCAGCGCACCGTCGGGCAGTTTGCGCACAATCTCATGCAGGGTTGTTGCCGCAACGGTCGTCGCGCCTGCCTTTTCGACCTGTGCGGGTGCCTTATCGACCACTTCGATATCCAGATCGGTGGCACGGAACTGGACCTGATCGCCTTCGGCCTCGATCAGGACATTGGCAAGTATGGGAATGGTATTGCGACGTTCTACAACGGACTGGGCCTGCGAAACGGCCTTAAGAAGGGTGCCGCGTTCAATGCTGATCTTCATACCCTCAATTCCTCTGACTTGCGTACCGACATGGGCGGGACTGGCACGTTAGCGGTTCCACCCCGAGGCACAAGGATTTTTTACGGATTTCTGGGTCGGAATGCACCAACCGTCAAGCGCGGCGTGCCCCACGGGCCTCAGTTCTGGTGCAACCGTGGATTATTACGCACAAAAAACGCCCCGGCGCAGAAGCCCGGAGCGTTTCATAGCACCGCTGGCCCAGTTCAGGCTTCGAGAGACCGACGCAGCATCTCCACATCTTCAGCGATCTGGCCATCGGTCAGTTTCAGCTCTTCAATGCGCTTGACGCCATGCATGACCGTGGTGTGGTCGCGCCCGCCGAACCGACGGCCGATCTCTGGCAGCGATCGGCTGGTCAGCTGCTTGCACAGATACATCGCCACCTGACGGGGGCGCGCGTAGGATCGCAGGCGCTTGGGACCGATGATATCGGACATGCGGATGTTATAGTATTCGGATACTTTCCGCTGGATTTCTTCAACCGTGATCTTGCGCTCGGATGCGCGCAGGACATCTGCCAGACAATCCTGCGTCAGCTCCATGTCAATCTCGCGCCCAACCAGCGAGGCAAAGGCAAACAGACGTGTCAGAGCACCTTCCAGCACGCGGACATTGGTTGAGATTCGATGGGCCAGAAATTCAAGAACGCCATCCGCAATCGTCAGGTCAGGATAGGAGCTGCTGTATTGCTGGACCTTGTTTTGCAGAATGCCCAGGCGCAATTCATAGTCGGTCGGATGCAGGTCAACGACCAGACCACATTGCAGGCGCGACTTTACACGATCTTCCAGGTCCTTGATTTCGCCCGGGGCGCGGTCGGCCGAAATGATGATCTGCTTGTTCTGATCCACCAGCGCATTGAACGTATGGAAAAACTCTTCCTGAGTAGAATCCTTTCCGGCGATGAACTGCACGTCGTCGACCATCAGCACATCGACCGAACGGAACAAATGCTTGAAATCCATCATCCGGCGTTCCCGCAGGGCCTGCACGAAGCGATACATGAACTGTTCGGCTGACAGGTACAGGACATTCAGTTCCGGATGTTTGGTTTTCAGTTCCCAGGCAATGGCGTGCATCAGGTGGGTCTTACCCAGACCCACTCCGCCGTATAGAACAAGCGGGTTGAATGTGACCGGGCCACCTTCGGACACGCGGCGCGCGGCAGCATGGGCCAGCTCGTTGGGTTTGCCCACCACGAAACTGTCAAAGGTGAACCGCGAATCCAGCGGCGCGGCCTGCAACGACTCCAAAGCGTTCTGCGCACTATCCGTAGCGACTGTGGGTACCGGCTCTGGCCGAGTTTCGGCGACCACCTTGGCTGCGGGCTTGGGACGTGCGGGCGAGTTGGCGGCAACACGAAAGTCCAGACGCTGAACGGTTTCCCCAGCCGTATTCAGCTCGTACAAGATAAGGTCCGCAAAATTCTGGCTGACGTAATTCCCCATAAAGTTCGTTGGCACGGAAAAAACCGCCACACCATCCTGCAGCTCTTTAAATTCCAGAGGCTCGATCCATGTGGTGTAATTATTCCGACCGACAGCCTTCAGCAATTTGTTACGCAGTAGTCCCCATTTCTCTTGTGTCATTCAGCGCCTCACGCATCCCATTCTTATTGGCCTGTCGGCCTTATCATACGAAGCCGGTTGCCCGGTCTTGTATTCACACGCCCAAAGGGAACCTATCGCCAAACCCAATGGTTTGGCGGGATTGCCCCTGAAAGTTCGGTGCACCCGGATTTTCGACGCTCAACAATAAATGAGCGTCCCGAAACTCGGGCTGCACGTCACAATCTCAATTTTCAGACAGGGCCGAGAATCCCGGATAACCCGGACTTCGCGGCAAATCGGCAGCCCAGCTTGCGCCAGTCGTCGACGAATGTTTCCTGATCGATCTGATGCCCGTCAGTCCGATCGAGTAAACAGCCTGTCCCCCCAAGCGAGTGAATCGCTGACATCAGTGGTAGCAACTTGAAATGGGGCGCGGCAACGAAACTCTGATATTGACTCGGGTCTTTGGTCGAAAGAATCTCTCGGTTTCGTGAAGGCGCGGTATTCCGGCAACACGAAAAATGGCGCCGCAATGCGCAGCGCCTTTGACATTAGTTCAGCCTTGCTGACTTGACCTTAGGTAACCCGCGGACTTTAGCCCAGAGCTTTGACCCGTGCCGACAGGCGCGACATTTTACGCGCAGCAGTGTTCTTGTGGAACACGCCTTTGGTGACGCCGCGCATCAGCTCGGGCTGGGCGGCGCGCAGTGCTGCGGTTGCCGCATCTTTGTCACCGGATGCAATCGCTTCTTCGACTTTACGCAGATAGGTGCGGATGCGCGAACGACGCGCTTTGTTAACAGCGAAACGCTTTTCGTTCTGACGGGCGCGTTTCTTTGCCTGGGGCGAATTTGCCATGTGTCTCTGACCTTCGTTCGGTACGGTTATCAAGGGTTGCGCGCCACGGATATATCCGCACCGGATCAGAAATCACGAGTGTGAGTCGGGCCAAGCGGGCCGCACGCGCATGTATTGCGGCGCTCAATACCGAACATTTCAAGGATTGCCAAGCCGATTCTTGGGGCTCACAAACCGGGTAAAGAAAAGGCGGGCATAGCCCGCCGTTCATTAATCTCTTGCGTTTTATTTGTCGCGAAACTGCGCAGCCCGCTTTTCAAGAAACGCCGCCATGCCCTCTTTCTGGTCCTCGGTGGCAAACATGGAATGGAAGACGCGACGCTCAAACAGCATTCCTTCACTCAGCGGAAGCTCGTAACTGCGATTGACCGCTTCTTTTGCCGCCGCTGCCGTCAGTGCCGATTTCTCGGCTATTTTTTGCGCCGCACCGACGGCTTCCTCGATCAGCTTCTTGGCCGGTACGACCCGGCTGACCAAACCAGCGCGCTCGGCTTCGTCCGCGTCCATAAACCGACCAGTCAGGTTCATGTCCATCGCCTTGGACTTGCCGACAAAGCGCGTCAAACGCTGGGTGCCGCCCAACCCGGCTATGACGCCAAGGTTGATTTCAGGCTGGCCGAATTTTGCAGTGTCCGCCGCAATGATGAAATCGCAAAGCATTGCCAACTCGCATCCCCCACCCAGAGCATAGCCCGCAACCGCGGCGATGATCGGTTTGCGAATCGCCAAAACCCGGTTGTTTGCATCAGCAAAAAGGTTGGTGGTGTAGACATCGACAAAGCTCATCTCGGACATTTCCCTGATGTCCGCGCCTGCGGCAAAGGCCTTGTCCGATCCGGTGATGACGATGCAACGCACCTTATCGTTGCTGTCCGCCTCTTCCAGCGCGGTACACAACTCACCCAGCAACTGGGAGTTCAGCGCATTCAACGCATCCGGTCTGTCGAGTTTGATTAGGGCGACGTGGTCTTCGATTTCGACGATGATCGTCTCAAAAGCCATGAGAAAAAAGCTTCCGGTTGTTCCGTTCAGTTACGAGTCCTTACCACGCGAATTCTCTGGATCAAGCTATCTTTGGCATTGCGCACAGTAGAAGGATGAGCGACCGGACTGGGTGATTCTCTGGATCAGACCAGTGCAACCTTCGGTGCGGCAGGGCTTTCCTTCGCGACCGTAGACATCAAAGCTGTGCTGAAAATATCCAAGTTCTCCATCAGCTTGGCGGAAATCCCGCAGGGATGATCCGCCTGCTTCGATCGCGTCGTGCAACACCCTCCGAATGATGGGAACCAGCGATGCGACACGTGCCGCAGATATTTGCCCTGCTTTGCGACGTGGCGACACCTTGCCGCGATAAAGCGCTTCGCAAACATAGATATTCCCCAATCCGGCAACGATTCCCTGATCCAGCAGAGCTGATTTGACAGGGGTATTCTTGCCTTTGAATGCTTCAATCAGGTGTTGCTCATGGAAATCATTACCCAAGGGCTCTGGTCCCAGAACCGCCAGAAGCTTGTGATCTTCGGCCGTGGCTGTAGGCAGTAGGTCCATCGCCCCGAACCGGCGTGGGTCGTTAAAGGTGATACGCGCCCCGTTGGCCATGTGAATAACAACATGGTCATGTTTCTCAGCGGCAGGATGTTCGCGCAGGAAATGACCCAGTGGGTCCCCTGACACCGTCATTCGCCCCGACATCCCCAGATGTATCAACAAGGTCTCGCCACTGCTGAGATCGGCCAGGATGTATTTTGATCGCCGCCTTAACCGATCCACCCGCTGCCCGGTCAGTCTTTCTGCCATGCGTTCGGGAAATGGCCAGCGAAGATCCGGGCGGTTCACATCGGCGCGTTCTATCACCATGCCCTCCATCGCGGGAGCAAGACCCCGTCTTACTGTCTCGACCTCGGGCAATTCTGGCATTACAGGGCTCCTATTCCAAAGGGCCGCATTGTGCCCCGCTTCCAGAGCCCTATAACAGAAGCGAAATTCGACAAACGGCAAGGCTTATGTCCGACAACAGCGACAACACCACTCATTTCGGGTTCGAAACCGTACGCGAGGCTGACAAGGCCGGGCGCGTGCAGGGCGTGTTCAACTCTGTCGCCTCGAAATATGACGTGATGAACGATGTCATGTCGATGGGTATCCACCGGGTCTGGAAAGACGCGATGATGGACTGGCTGGCACCACGCCCCGGTCAGCGTTTGCTGGATGTTGCAGGCGGAACCGGTGACATTTCCTTTCGCTTTCTGAAACGTGCAGGCTATGGCCATGCCACAGTTCTTGATCTGACAGAACCCATGCTGATCGAAGGCCGACAACGCGCGGAAGCCGACCAGATGGCCGACAGCCTGAACTGGGTGGTGGGCGATGCCATGGCCCTGCCATTCGAAGACAACACCTTTGACGTCTACACGATTTCTTTCGGCATCCGGAACGTGACCCGCCCGCAAGAGGCCCTGAACGAAGCCTTTCGCGTGCTGAAACCCGGTGGCCGCCTGATGGTACTGGAGTTCAGTCAGCTTCCCAATGACGGGCTGCAGAAGCTCTATGACCTCTACAGCTTCAATGTCATCCCACGCATGGGAAAGCTGATCGCGAATGATTACGACAGCTATCAGTATCTGGTGGAGTCGATCCGCAAGTTCCCCGATCAGGAAACCTTCCTGAACATGGTCCGAACTGCTGGCTTCGAAAACGCGAAATTCCGCAATCTCAGCATGGGTATCGCCGCGCTGCATTCCGGCTGGAAGATCTGACGCATGCGTGGTCCCCACAACATCATCCGCCTGATCCGTACAGGCGCAACGCTTGAGCGCACCGGTGCCATGAACGTGGTCCTCGACGCGTTCGAGGCGCCAAGGGCTATCCGGTTTCTTGCCCACGCTCTAGGCAAACCGTTTTGGTGGCTGGGTTACAAGGGCGACCCGGAAATGCCGCCTGCAACACGTGCACTCACCGCTTTGGGCCCGGCCTACATCAAGTTTGGTCAGGTGCTTTCGACGCGCCCGGATGTAGTAGGCGATGAACTGGCTGTGCAACTTCGTGTTTTGCAGGACAAGCTGCCGCCGTTCTCGAAAGCCGTGGCTTTGGCCGAAGTGGAAAAGGAACTGGGGCAGCCTGTTGCCGAGATATTCTGCGATTTCAGTGAACCCATTGCAGCCGCGTCCATTGCTCAGGTCCACAAAGCCAAACTTGTTAGCACGGGCGAGGATGTCGCCGTCAAAGTTCTGCGCCCAGGGATCGAGCGCGCATTTCGCAAGGACGTGGACGCGTTTTATTTCGCCGCTCGCATAGTCGATTTGTTTGCGCCCGGTGCTCGCCGATTGCGTCCGATGGAGGTCATTGAACATTTCGATGGCGTTGTACGGGGTGAACTGGATCTGCGTCTGGAAAGCGCTGCTGCCTCGGAATATGCGGCCAACACAAAAGACGACAAAGGGTTCTGGCTGCCGCCTATATTGTGGTCACTGTCGGCACGGCGCGTGATGACACTCAGCTGGGCCGACGGTGTTCCATTGGGTGAAAATGACGCACTGGACGCCGCTGGCCACGATCGCCGCGATCTGGCTGAACGTGTGCTGCGCCTGTTCCTTCTTCACGCCCTGCGCGACGGCTATTTCCACGCCGATATGCATCAGGGCAACCTCAAGGTCGCCGCCAACGGTGATATCATCGCTTATGATTACGGTATCATGGGCCATATCGACGAATACACGCGCCGGGTCTACGCCGAGATTCTGTTCGGTTTCATCCGCCGCGACTACAAGCGCGTAGCCGAAGTGCATTTCGAAGCCGGTTACGTTCCTGCACACCAGGACGTCGATGAATTCGCCCGCGCCCTGCGTGCGGTTGGTGAGCCCATCTTCGGTATGGATGCCTCGCATATTTCGATGGGCCGTTTGCTAAGCTATCTGTTCGAAGTGACAGAGCGTTTTGGCATGGAAACCCGAACCGAGCTGATCCTTCTTCAGCGCACGATGGTCGTGGTTGAAGGCGTAGCCCGGTCTCTGGATGACCACATCAATATCTGGGAAGTTGCCCGCCCCGTGGTCGAAGATTACATCAAACAATCCATCGGCCCGCGCGCCGCGCTTCGTGACTTTGCCAAAACAGCTTTGGTTCTGGCGCGCTTTGGCCCACGACTGCCGACACTGGTCGAAGATGCATTGATTGCGCAGACACACAAAGATGAGCCGGATAATCCCGGACTGATGCAAAAAGTATTGCCCGCCGCTATCGGCGCTTTTGTCGGCGCAGCTGCTGTTTTGTTGATCGCCACACTCGGTTGATTGTGATCCGCAGCTTCATCTGGCTGAAAATAACCTCGGGGGGAATCGCGCCTTGCGCGATGGGGGGCAGACAGCCCCCCTTTGCCCAGACCCGGATCAGAGCCGCTCGATGGCAATGGCGATCCCCTGACCGCCACCGATACACATGGTGATCAACCCTTTTGATCCGCCTGTGCGCTCCAACTCATAAAGCGTCTTCATGGTAATGATGGCGCCCGTCGCGCCTACAGGGTGCCCCAGCGCTATCGCGCCTCCATTCGGGTTCACTTTCGCTGCATCCAACCCAAGCTCCTGGTTGACGGCCAGCGCCTGCGCGGCAAATGCTTCGTTGCTTTCGATCACTTCGAAATCTTCCGCCGACAAACCCGTCTTTTTGAACAGGTTCTGAACGGCCGGTACCGGGCCAATACCCATGATTTCGGGGCGCACGCCAGCATGTGCATATCCGATCACACGCGCTTTTGGCTTCAATCCGGCCTTTTCCGCCGCGTCCGCCGTTGCCAGAACCATCGCCGCCGCGCCGTCGTTGATGCCCGAGGCATTGCCCGCCGTCACACGCCCATCTTTTTTAAACACCGGTCGCAACCCGGCCAGCGCATCGGCTGTCGTCGCCTTTGGATGCTCATCAACTTTGAAATCCACCATGTCACGCTTGACCTTCACCTGAACGGGCACGATCTGGCTTTCGAAATATCCGGCTTCAATTGCAGCTGCCGCGCGGGTCTGGCTAGTCAGGGCGAAGTCGTCCATCTGTTCACGACTGATCTGGTGTTCATCGGCAACGTTCTCGGCCGTCACGCCCATGTGCCCTGTGCCAAAGGGGCAGTTCAATGCACCCAGCATCATGTCCAGCGATGTGACATCACCCATTTTCGCGCCCCAGCGCGCCTGTGGAACAATGTAAGGGCTGCGCGACATGCTTTCTGCGCCACCTGCCACGGCGAAATCGGCATCGCCAAGCATCAAGGATTGCACTGCTGACACGATCGCCTGTGCCCCCGAACCGCACAGCCGATTTACATTCATCGCAGGGGTGCCGTTCGGAATTCCGGCCTGCATCGCGGCCACGCGCGACAGGTACATGTCCCGAGGTTCGGTGTTGATGACATGGCCAAATACAACATGCCCGATCTGAGCACCTTCTACCCCAGACCGCTCCAAGGCGGCTTCGGTGACCACCGTCGCCAGATCAATGGGCGCGGATGACGCAAGTGCGCCACCGAAAGTTCCAATCGCGGTGCGCGCACCATCCAGCAATACGATGTCTGTCATGTCTTTCTCCTCTTGGAATCGTCGTCAGTATGCACACGCAGCATTATTCTGTCCTATAGGACGTGCCGTCACGGATGGAATTGACAAGCGAGGTCCCAATACGCATGGATTCCGTCATGACGGAGAACACAGACGATATCCTGAACCTTTTGCCCGCCCGCCTGAAAGAAGCACGACGGGCCAAAGGACTGTCGCTGGAAGCAGTCGCAAACCTCAGTGGCGTATCCAGATCCATGGTTAGCCAGATCGAACGCGGGGAAAGCAGCCCAACGATCTCGACCCTCTGGAACCTGACACGTGCGCTACAGGTGGATTTTGCCGGTCTTCTGGAAGGTTCAAAAGCCAGCGATCAAATCGAGGTGCTGCGCGCGTCCGAGGTGCCCAGCATCGACAATATGGGGCAGAACTGTCGCATTCGCATCCTGTCCCCACCGGAAGAGGCCGGAGGTCATGAGGTTTATGATATCGAGTTCGACACAGGCGGGGCCTTGAACAGTCAGCCCCATGCGCGTGGCGCGCACGAACAGCTGACAGTGCTGGAAGGCACCGTCAAGGTTACATCGGGCAGTGCCGTTTCGGAACTGAGCCAAGGGGACACCGCCCGCTATGCCGCGGATATCGTGCATTCCATCTCGGCCAAAGAATCAGCGCGGGTGTTCTTGATCGTAAAGAACGCCTGACATCAGCAACTTTCCGCCTTCACGGAAATTTTTCCTGTATATTGAAATTCCCCTATTTGGGAAATTCATCCGCTATGTTAGATGTGCGACTCAGTTGAACGGAGGTCGCCATGGCAGATGCATTCCTGTCCCACATCACGGACACACTCGCACAAATCGAATCCGAAGGGCTGTACAAGCGCGAACGAATGATCACTTCGCCTCAGGGCGGTGAGATTACGGTGGGCGGCAAACGGGTGATCAACCTGTGCGCCAACAACTATCTGGGTCTTGCGGATCACCCCGCGCTGATCGAGGCCGCAACCAATGCGATGGGTCCGAAAGGTTTCGGCATGGCCTCGGTCCGGTTCATTTGCGGAACACAGGATATTCACCGTGAACTGGAACAGCGGTTGGCCAAGTTCCTAAACAAGGACGATGCGATCCTGTTCGCGGCCTGTTTTGATGCCAATGGCGGGCTGTTCGAACCGTTGCTGGGGCCTGAAGATGCCATCATTTCGGACAGTCTGAACCACGCCTCTATCATTGACGGGGTGCGGCTGTGCAAGGCCAAGCGCTATCGCTATCTGAACAATGACATGAACGACTTGGAAGCGTGGCTGAAGCAGGCGCGCGAGGATGGCGCGCGTCATATCATGATCGCAACCGATGGCGTGTTCTCGATGGATGGCTATTTGGCCAACTTGCCGAAAATTCGCGAACTGGCTGATAAATACGATGCCATCGTCATGGTCGATGATTGCCATGCAACCGGCTTCATGGGCCCGCGCGGCGCCGGAACACCGGATCACTTTGGTGTTGATGTCGACATTCTGACAGGAACTTTGGGCAAGGCACTTGGGGGGGCAATCGGCGGCTACATCGCCGGGCCGCAGCCAGTGATCGACCTGCTGCGGCAGCGGGCGCGGCCCTATCTGTTCTCGAACTCGCTGCCGCCATCCATCGTCGCCGCAGGACTTGAGGCAATCCGCCTGGTCGAAGAAGGCGACATTCTACGCGCGCAGTTATTCGGAAACGCAAAGTACTGGCGTGCTGGTCTGGAAAAGCTTGGCTTTGACCTTTTGCCCGGTGAACATCCGATCATCCCTGTCATGCTGGGCGATGCAACGCTGGCACAAGAGATGGCCGCCAAGCTGTTTGACGAGGGCGTGTATGTCTCGGGCTTCTTCTTTCCTGTTGTTCCCCGCGGACAGGCGCGGATCAGAACGCAGATGAACGCTGCCCTGACGCGGGACGAACTGGACCGCGCGCTGGCGGCCTTTGGCAAGGTCGGCAAGGAACTGGGGGTGATCTGATGCGACCCAACACGATGAAAGCGCTGGAAAAGTCGAAACCTGAAGAAGGGTTGTGGATGGTACAGGCCCCGGTCCCTGAAATCGGGCCTGATGAGGTACTGATCAAGATCAACAAGACCGGAATTTGCGGTACCGACATTCACATCTGGAACTGGGATGAGTGGGCCTCTCACACCGTTCCGGTTCCGATGATCACTGGTCATGAGTTCGCCGGGGAAATCGTCGAGATTGGGAGCAACGTCACCGGCCTGGATGTTGGGCAGCGCTGTTCCGGCGAAGGGCATCTGATCGGCACTGAAAGCCGTCAAAGCCGCGCAGGCAAATTTCACCTCGACCCCGGTACGCGCGGGATCGGGGTGAATGAACAGGGCGCGTTTGCGCAATACCTGAAATTGCCCGCCTTCAACGTTGTTCCCCTGCCGGACGATATCCCGGATGAGATCGGGGCAATCCTTGATCCGCTGGGCAATGCGGTGCACACCGCGCTAAGCTTTGACCTTCTGGGCGAGGACGTCCTGATCACCGGCGCAGGACCCATCGGCATCATGGCCGCCGCCGTTGCCCGCCATGCAGGTGCCCGCAATGTTGTGATTACCGACATTAACGCCGAACGGTTGAAACTGGCGGAACATGTGGTGCCATCGGTGCGGACCGTTGATGTTTCCAAACAAGATTTGCACGATGTCATCGCACAGCTTGGAATGAAAGAAGGCTTTGATGTGGGGCTTGAAATGTCCGGCTCACAAGCCGCGCTTGACCAGATGGTCGAGGCGCTTGTGATGGGTGGGAAAATCGCCCTGCTGGGGATACCGCCGGGGAAATCTCCGGTCGACTGGTCGCGTATCGTTTTCAAGGCGATCACAATTAAGGGTGTCTATGGTCGCGAGATGTTCGAGACCTGGTACAAGATGATCGCCATGCTGCAAAACGGTTTGGATGTGTCCCGCGTGATCACGCATCGCTTTGCGGTTGATGATTTTGCGGATGGATTTGCCGCGATGAAATCCGGCCTCTCTGGCAAGGTTGTCCTTGACTGGACCTAACCCGCTGGAAAGTTACGAACTCAACGCCTAGACAGGTGCAAGGATCGCACAAGGGAGGCATGAGATGGGCGAGAACAAAGACGATCGTCTATTGCAAAGAGGTGTCGAAGACACTCTGGTCACTGATTTCGCCGAGACACATCGCAAAAGCTATGGAGATTTTCTGCAACTCAAAACACTGCTGAATCTGCAAAAGACTTTTCAGGACCCCGCGCAGCCAGACGAGATGCTGTTCATTATCATCCATCAGGTCAGCGAACTGTGGCTGAAACTGATGCACCACCAACTGGTCGAGGTGCGCCGTTTTCTGCAACAGGACGAGTTTGGCCCAGCCATGAAAAACCTCGACCGCATCAAGGCCATTCAACGGCAGTTGATTGCGGCTTGGGAAACCCTGCTGACAATGACACCTGCCGACTATATGACGTTCCGGCAGGCTCTCGGCAACTCGTCAGGGTTTCAGAGCTACGGCTACCGGCAAATCGAATTCATCCTTGGCAACAAGGATGCCTCAACACTGAAGGTCCATGCGCATGACCCAGAGGTGATGGAGATGCTGAATGCCGCACTGACCAAACCGTCACTTTATGACGAAGTGTTGCACATGCTGGCCCGTCAAGGGTTCGACGTGCCCAAGGATCTGATCGAACGCGATTACGCCCAACCCTATTCCGGCGATTCGCGCGTGGTAAAAATCTGGGTCGAGGTATTCCGCAACACTGAAAAATACTGGGACCTTTATGCTTTGGCCGAAAAACTGATGGATGTGGAAAGCCTGTTTCAACGCTGGCGCTTTGATCATGCCACCGCAGTTGAGCGCGTGATCGGGATGCAACCTGGCACTGGTGGCTCAAGCGGCGTGGCCTTTTTGCGAAAGGCGCTTGAGCTGCGGTTTTTCCACGACCTTTACGACGTGCGTACGGATTTGATGTATAGCGGGCAGACCTAAGACATGCTGTATCGAGGATTTTCGCAATCCGATCTGGAGCGGGAGTATTCCCCCAGCACAATGATCGGTGGCAACCTGAGCCCTTATCTTGCCAGTTATAAAGCACTGAGCGCTCAGGCGCGGGCCGACTTTCCGGTACAGGAAAACTTGGCTTATGGTGATAGCCCCGCACAAGTTCTGGATTTCTTTCCCGCTCGCGATGACAAGGCACCTCTGCACGTCTTCATTCACGGCGGGTACTGGCAGGCGCTCAGCCAGAATGAATCGTCTCTGATGGCACCGGGTCTGGTAGAACACGGGCAAGCTTTTGCGACTGTGAACTATACGCTGGCACCCGATGTCCGGATTGGTGGCATGATCGATGAATGCCGTGACGCGTTGCTTTGGCTGGCGGCCCAGGCGGAGGAGCTGGGATTCGATCCGTCGCGGATCACCCTGTCAGGTCACAGTGCAGGCGCGCATCTGGCGGCGATGGTGATGGCAACCTCATCAGATGCCCTTGCCAAAGCGGGGCTTCGGGTGCGGGATGTGATTTTGATCAGCGGTATATACGACCTGGAACCGATCAGCCTGATGTCGGTGAACGATCCGCTGCAATTGACGCCGGTCGAGGTCAACGATCTGTCACCTATCCGCAATCTGCCCCGGCCCGGTCCTCGATACCACGTTTCGGTAGCCGAACGTGATACGGGTGAGTTCATTCGCCAAAGCCGCGACTATGCCGAAAGGCTGCGAAAGGCCGGACACCCGGTTAGTTTTACGCTCGCGCAAGGAATGCATCATTTCGATATCATCATGCATTCAGCTACATTTCTGCGTCGGACAAAATAAGAGCTTCGTCAAAAGAAAACAGCGGCCTGAGGGGGCCGCTGTTTTTCGTAATCATCTTTTGCCGGGGTTAGTCCAGCGTGCGGGTGACTTCTTCGCGCTCGAAGATTTCGATCACGTCGCCTGCGCGAATGTCATCGTAGTTCTCGAATGCCATACCACATTCCTGACCCGACTGAACCTCGGCCACTTCATCCTTGAAACGCTTCAGCGTCTTCAGCGTTCCTTCGTGAATCACCACGTTGTCGCGCAGCAAGCGGACACCAGCGGAACGACGCGCCACGCCTTCGGTGACCAGACAGCCAGCAACCTTGCCAACGCCGGTGACCTTAAAGACTTCACGGATTTCGGCGTAGCCGATGAACTTCTCGCGAATTTCGGCGCTCAACAGGCCGGATGCGGCTGCTTTCACGTCGTCTACGAGGTCATAGATCACCGAGTAATAGCGAATCTCGACGCCCTTCTGGTTTGCGGTATTCCGTGCCGAGGCATTTGCCCGAACGTTGAAGCCAAAGATCGGAGCTCCAGACGCTTCGGCCAGACCGACATCCGTTTCGGTAATGGCACCAACACCCGAATGCAGAACGCGCACGCGTACTTCTTCGTTGCCGATCTTCTCCATTGCCTGAACGATGGCTTCCGCCGAACCCTGAACGTCTGCTTTCATCAGAATGGGCAACTCGGTGACATTTTCGTCTTCCTTGGCCTTCTGCATCAACTGTTCAAGGGTCGTTGCGGCACCAGCGGCAGCGCGTTTGTCCTTGGCAGCCTGTTCACGGTAGGCGGCGATTTCACGGGCTTGTGCTTCGGTCTCGGTCACGTTCAGAACATCGCCTGCTTCAGGCGTACCGTTCAGACCAAGAACCTCAACGGGAACCGACGGTCCAGCTTCCTTGACGCGCTCACCCTTGTCGTTGATCAGAGCACGGACCTTACCATACTGCTCACCCACGACAAAGATATCGCCCTGACGCAATGTACCGTTCTGAACCAGAACCGTTGCGACCGGGCCGCGGCCCACGTCCAGCTGTGCCTCGATCACGGCACCTTGGGCAGCGCGATCAGGGTTGGCTTTCAGTTCCAGAATCTCGGCCTGCAATGCGATGGCTTCCAGCAACTCGTCCAGACCCTGACCGGTGATGGCAGACACTTCTACGTCCTGAACCTCACCCGACATTTTCTCGACGATCACTTCGTGTTGCAGCAGATCGGTGCGCACCTTGTCCGGATTTGCATCATGCTTGTCGATCTTGTTGATCGCCACGATCATCGGCACCTTGGCTGCCTTCGCGTGATTGATCGCCTCAATTGTCTGCGGCATGACCGCGTCATCGGCAGCGACGACCAGAACCACGATGTCGGTCACCTGGGCACCACGCGAGCGCATCGAGGTGAAGGCCGCGTGTCCGGGAGTATCCAGGAAGGTCAGCGTCGAGCCGCCATCGGTTTTCACCTGATAGGCGCCGATATGCTGGGTGATGCCACCGGCCTCACCAGCCACAACACGCGCATCGCGGATTGCATCCAGCAGCGATGTTTTCCCGTGGTCGACGTGACCCATGATGGTGATGACGGGCGGACGAGGCTTCAGATCGGCTTCGCTGTCTTCGACCTCTTTGATGACGTCCTCAACATCCGAATCAGAGACGCGGGTGACCTTATGGCCAAACTCTTCGATAATCAGCTCGGCAGTATCAGCGTCGATGGTCTGGTTCTGCGTGACCATCATGCCCATCTGCATCAGTGATTTGACCACGTCAGCCACGCGCTCGGCCATACGGTTGGCCAGTTCCGAGACCATGATCGCCTCAGGCAGTTGTACGTCGCGGATCACCTTTTCCCGCTCGACCGAACCGCCCATGGCTTTCTGACGGGCGCGTTCCTGCTTGCGCTTCATCGCTGCCATCGACCGCTGGCGGCTGCCTTCGTCACCGGTGGCCTGACCCAATGTCAGCTTACCCGAACGACGGTTGTCTTCACGACCCTTGCCACGACCGCGCTGTTCGCGTTCGCGATCCTGCTTGCGAGGTGCGGCAGCAGGCGCAGGTTTGCTGGCCGGGCTGCGTGCAGCTTTGGCTTCTTCAGGGGCCGGCGAAGCGGCAGCAGCAACAGCGGCACGCTTGGCTTCTTCTTCAGCCTCCACGCGCTTGCGCTCTTCATCTTCGGCTTTCTGACGCGCGCGCTCTTCGGCTTCACGCTGCTCGCGCTCTTTCGCTTCCTGTTCCGCACGGCGGCGCACGCGCTCTTCTTCGCGTGCCTTTTCAGCGGCTTCGCGTTCAGCGGCCTCTTCGACCTCGCGGGCCTTGGCAGCCTGCAAAGCCTTCATACGGCGCGCCATTTCCGCGTCGGAAATACCTGCGGGACGACGCGACGGATCACCCGAAGGGGCGGCACCGCCACCCGGCTTTGCCGCGCCCGGCTTGGGGACCACTACGCGCTTGCGTTTGGTTTCCACCACGACATTCTTGGTGCGTCCGTGGCTGAAACTCTGTTTCACATTTCCGGGGCGTGCCCCGCCACGAAGACCCAATGTCTTTTTGCCGTCACTATCGCTCATAAAGCTTCTTACCCTTCCGCGCGGCCCTTGCCGCCGTCATCCGTTTCGCGCAAGCCACGCAGGCGCTGCGCTTCCTCTACAACACGTTTGGCGAGTCCGCCAGAGGCCAAGGCCGCATGAATCACCGTTTGGCGCCCAAATGCCTGCCCTAATTCGTCTGCCGTCAGCCAACCGATGTATTTTCCGAAGTGCGGCGTACTGAGCTTCGACTTGCCGCGCCCCGATCCATCAGTGGCCTGAATCAGCACCTGAGCCTCTTCCCGGTCCAGCCACGACTTGACCTTTTCATACCCGGCAACCGCGTCGCCGGACTTGCGCGCCAGACTGAGCAACTCAATCACACGGCGCGCGATCTGCTTTTCAACTTCTGTCGCGAGGTTCTGAGGCACAGTCACCTGTGCCTTGAACCCCCGCGCAAACAGTTTCTTACCAATGGCCTTGTCCAGCGCAGCACGATCCGCCGCCACATAAACGCCCCGTCCCGGCAACTTTGCCGCGACATCCGGAAAGACCTGACCGTCCGGGCCCGTCACAAAGCGGATCAAGCCATATTTAGGCTGAACCTCGCCTGTGGCGATGCACTTGCGTTCGGGTCCGTCAGACCGATCCTTATGGACGCCACCGCGACCCATACGCGCCACCCGAGACCTGAGATCAGGCCTCGACCTCCTCGTCTGCTGCGTCGCCGTCGATGTCTTCTTCCGCCTGCTCCAACTCGGCCGGATCAACCCAACCCAACAGGATACGCGCAGTCATGACCATGTCTTGTGCTTCTTCGAGCGTGACGCCAAAGGGCTCCAGCACGCCATCATCCTTGACGCGTTCACCGTCGACCGTGGTCCAGCCACCGGCCAGTTCCCAGTCTGCACAGGTTGCGAAATCTTCCAGCGTCTTCACATCGTCCTTGGCCAGCGCCTCTACCATCTGGGGGGTCAGGCCTTCGAATTCAATGAGGCTGTCCTCGGCACCCAGTGCGCGCGCCGCATCCAGAGCGGCTTTGGCCTGGGCTTCCAGGAACTCGCGCGCCCGGGTCTGAAGTTCCTGCGCAGTGCCTTCGTCGACGCCGTCAATGACCAGAAGTTCATCAATCTCGACATAGGCAACTTCTTCGAGGTTGGTGAAGCCTTCGGAAACCAGCAGTTGCGCAAAGAACTCGTCCAGATCCAGACTGTCCATGAACAGTTTGGTACGAGATTCGAATTCCTTCTGACGACGCGCCGATTCTTCAGCTTCGGTCATGATGTCGATATCCAGCCCGGTCAGTTGGCTTGCCAGACGCACGTTCTGACCGCGACGACCGATTGCAAGAGACAACTGCTCTTCCGGAACGACAACCTCGATCTTGCCTGCTTCTTCGTCCAGAACAACCTTCGAAACCTCGGCAGGTTGCAGCGCGTTCACCAGGAAGGTCGGTTGGTCTTCGTTCCACGGGATGATGTCAATCTTCTCACCCTGCAGTTCGTTCACAACGGCCTGCACGCGGCTGCCGCGCATACCAACGCAGGCGCCAACAGGGTCGATCGAGCCGTCATACGAGATCACGGCGATTTTGGCGCGAGAACCGGGGTCACGGGCCACGGCCTTGACCTCGATGATACCGTCATAGATTTCCGGCACTTCCATCTTGAACAGCTCGGCCATGAACTCTGGCGCGGTACGCGACAGGAAGATCTGGTGGCCACGCACTTCGCGGCGGACTTCCTTGATATACGCGCGCACACGATCATTCGGGCGATAGCTTTCGCGACCGATCTTGTCATTGCGGCGCAGAACAGCCTCGGCACCGCCGAGATCGACGATGACATTGCCGAATTCTTCGCGCTTGACGGCACCGTTGATGATGGTGCCCGCACGATCCTTGAATTCCTCATACTGACGATCACGCTCGGCTTCGCGGACCTTTTGCAGGATCACTTGCTTGGCGGACTGCGCCGCAATCCGGCCCATTTCGACCGGCGGCACTTCTTCAACAAAAACGTCACCGACCTGCGGGTCTTCCATGTACTGTTTGGCTTGTTCGACGGTGAATTCGGCCTGATAGTTCTCAAGCTCGTCATCCTCGACCACGGTGCGCACACGGGTGAATGTCGCCTTGCCGGTCTTGCGGTCGATCGACACGCGAATGTCCATCTCGGCGCCGTAGCGGCTCTTGGCAGCGCGGGCGAGCGATTCCTCCATCGCTTCGACAACCAGACCGGGGTCGATCATCTTTTCGCGGGCCACGGCCTCGGCAGTCTGCAGCAGCTCCAGCTGGTTGGCTGAGGTAATTGCCATCAGTTCGTCTCCTCTTCGGACCCTTCGGTCTCAATCTCGTCGAAAGCTTTTTCGTTCAGGGCGCCCGCATCTTTGCGCTGGCGCAGCATTTCCTTAATCAGATCATCGGTCAGGACCAGCTTGGCATCACTCAGCCAGTCGAATTGCAGGCCGATTGTGATCGTCTCGGACCCTTCGGGAATATTGATCAGAACCTCTTCTCCTTCGATCCCGGCCAGTTCCCCTTTGAACCGGCGGCGGCCATCGATCAGTTCAGAGGTTTCGATCTTGGCCTCATACCCCTCAAAAGTCTCAAAATCCTTGAGGCGCGTCAGGGGGCGGTCGATACCGGGGCTGGACACCTCAAGCGTATAGGCGTCGAGGATCGGGTCCTCGACATCCAGGGTGGCGCTGACCGCATTCGAAATCTCGGCGCAGTCATCCACTTCGATGCCGCCTTCGGGTTTGTCAGCCATGATTTGCAGCGTGGTCTGCTTGCCACTCATCAGCCGGACACGGACCAGCTCATACCCCAAATCTTCGATCACCGGGGTGATGATCTCGGCAAGTCGCCGGTCAATGGCAGCTTTGGCTATCAGGTCGTTTGTCATCAGGTTCTCTACCCTGTCAATCGGGCACAAAAAAACGGGCGCGCGGCCCGTCGAATTTTCCGGTGGAGCCTTGGACCGGAAGTCCAACGCGCCGCTGTTGAAACTGCATATACGCAGGATGATCCGAGTCTGCAACCCCCGACAGAAGTGTCACCCGGAATTACACGATCCACCACCGTTCAGCGATACGACCGTCGTCCAGAACCGTGCGTCCTGCAATCTGCCGCGGCAATCCCACCGCCCCAGAGACGGCCAGCGCCATATCGGTCTCGGAAGGATAATAGCGAAGACCGCGCGTACCGCGGATCTCTGACGAATCGGGGAAGGCGGCGACATCGACATAGCCATCACGCAATGCCTCGGCGCGGACACGGGCATCGGGAATAACGATCACTTCGAATGCATCGACCCAACCGGCCTGACCGTCCTTGTAATGTCCCAAAACACGGCGACCCAGGAAATGCCGCCCGTCTTCGGCGCGTTCGACACGATAACAACCCGTGCCATTGGCGTTGTGTAGCGGCGTGACGCCTTCGCCATTGCGGGCAATGATAAAACGACTTTCTGCCAAAAGGAATGGAAGGCCCGGATTTGCCTCGGCCAGTTCCAGCCGCAAACGGTTGGCGGTCAATGCCTCGGTATGCCCGACCTCGGCCAATACGGCCGCAACATCTGCGATGTCCAAAGACGCGCCGTCGTGGAACACCGCATCGTTGCGCAGATCAAAGCTCCAGACCCTCGCATCGGCGTCGGTTTGCCAGCCCGTCGCAAGCTCGCCCCGCAAAGTGCCATCCGGGGCGATCTCGGTCAGCGTGTCGAAAACCGCACCGCGCGCCACCTGCTCAAGACTGTCGTCGCGCGGTACGGCCAATCGCAGCGTGCCGCCTTTCTCAGGTCTGTCCGCCAGGGACGCGCCTGTCGCGGCAAGCAGCGCGGCGGCGGCACCCGAGGCAAACAAGGCACGGCGGTCGATGCGAGTCATGCCAAACCCTCCGCCACGCGATCCATGATCCGGATGAGTTCTGCGCTGATCCCGGGTTCAGAAAGCGCATGACCGGCCTGACGTACCATCTTGATCTCGGCATTCGGCCAGCGTTCGCTCAGCGACCAGGCGGCCTGCGGCGGGCAAATCATGTCGTATCGCCCCTGCACGATGTGACCCGGGATATGAGCAATCCGGTCCATTTGATCTAGAATCTGCCCATCCGTTTCCAGGAACGCCTTATTGTAGAAATAGTGATTCTCGAGCCGGGCAAATGTACGGGCGTATTCGCCGGGGCTTTCGCCCACTGATCCGTTCGTGTGGATCGACGCCAGCGCATTTTCCCAGTGCGACCATGCCCGCGCATACAGGGTCTCGGTCGCGCGGTCCCCCGAGAACAGGCGTTTATTGTAGGCGGTGATGGTGTCCTTCAGCTCCACCTCGGGCAACAGTGAGGTAAATTTCTGCCACTGTTCCGGCCAGAAACGTCCCGCTCCGCCGCCATAAAACCAGTCAAGTTCAGCGTCAGTTGCCAGGAACACACCGCGCAGCACCAATCGGCTGACCCGGTCTGGATGCGACTGCGCGTAGATCAACGCAAGGGTCGCGCCCCAGCTGCCGCCAAAAACAATCCATTCATCAATCTCGAACAGGTCGCGCAACCGTTCAATATCGGCCACCAAATGCCATGTCGTGTTGTTTTCAACCGAAGCCGTGGGGCGAGACCGGCCACACCCACGCTGATCAAATAGAATCACCCTGTAGGCCTGTGGATCAAAATAACGCCGCATTGCGGGGCTGCAGCCACCGCCTGGGCCGCCATGCAGGATCACCACCGGTATGCCTTCGGGGTTACCGCATTGTTCCACATAGATACGGTGCCCGTCGCCCATATCGACCATACGCTGGTCGAACGGATCGATCGGCGGGTACAGATATTGAACTGCGCGCTTTTGGTCCGGGTACTTGTCCATTATGGCCCTATATAGTCCTTAAGCGTAAAAGAGCATACGGAGACAGGAATGCAAGCGCATCCGAACACGGTGGATCCATCCGAGATCGCAAAATTCGAAGCGATGGCGGCGGAATGGTGGGATCCTCATGGGAAATTCAAACCGTTGCACATGCTGAATCCTTGCCGTTTGGATTATATCACACAGCAGATTGCCGGTGAATTCGACCGTGATCTGAAAGCGCGAAATCCGTTCGAAGGGCTGCGCCTGCTGGATATCGGTTGTGGCGGTGGTCTGCTAAGCGAACCCATGGCACGTCTGGGGGCCGAGGTCGTCGGGGCCGATGCCGCCGGAGGCAACCTGCCTGTTGCGCGTATCCATGCCGAGCAATCCGGTTTGGAGATCGACTATCGCCACACCACAGCCGAAGACATGGCCGCCGCAGGTGAGCAGTTCGACGTGGTCCTGAACATGGAAGTGGTCGAGCATGTGGCCGACCCACAGGGTTTCCTGACCGCCTCGCAACAATTGCTCAAGCCGGGTGGGCTGCTGATCTGCTCAACCATCAACCGCAACCCGAAATCCTATGCCATGGCCATTTTCGGGGCCGAGGTCGTCATGCGCTGGCTGCCGCGCGGCACGCATGAGTGGAACAAGTTCATCACCCCTGATGAGTTGTTCGACCTGCTGCGTCAGGCGGGGATGGACCCGGTGGACCGCAAGGGGTTCGTCTTCAACCCGATCCTCTGGAGTTGGTCGATCTCGGACCGGGATCTAAGCGTGAACTATGTGACGGCGAGTGTGAAGCCGGGCTGAGGGTTATTCCCCTTCCAGCTGTTTTCTCAGATCGCGCAGCACTGGCAATGTCGACCGAACACGGTCGTCCCCCAACTCTCCGACCACGCGGTTGATCAACGGAGCAATCGAGGAAATCGCCTGATCCCGCGCGCGTTTACCGGCGGGGCTGATCGCGACCATCTTGCGGCGGGCATCGTCCCAATCGGGTCGGATGTGGATGTATCCAGCCCATTCCAGCTTGGCCAAGGTGTTGGTCATCGCCCCTCGGGTCACGTGGAACGTGTTGGCCAGCTGCGCCGGGCTACGCTCATCCGCGACAAAAGCCAGGTGGTTCAGAACCGAGAAATGCGAGATTTCCATGCCCTTGGGCAGCACCCGGCTAAGCCGGTTCCGCAATAGCTGGTCGGCGGTCAGGATCTCGCTGAACAGCGTGACCGCAAGGGCATTGGTGTCGTCTGTCATTGTTCCGTTCTGTCAGGGTCCGTCGAAGGAACGGCGGTGGTGCAGTGAAGGGACACGTCGCCGTGCCTCAGTCACAGAACTATCATCCAAATCGAAAATGTGAATGCCTGGATCGGTCCCTGCGTCGATCAGCACCTTTCCCCACGGGTCGACGACCATGCTGTGACCGTGAGTATAGCGTGTTTTACCGCCGGTTTTTGGATGTTCCCCTGTTTGGGCCGGGGCCAGCACCCAACACCCGGTTTCGATTGCACGTGCGCGCAGCAAGGCTTCCCAATGCGCGGCACCTGTGACCGGCGAGAACGCGGCCGGGACGGTCAGAATGCGCACGCCCGCCTGCGCCAGTGCCGCGTGCAAATATGGAAAGCGGATATCGTAACAGATGGTCAGACCAACCTTGCCGAAATCCGTTTCTGCGATAACCGCTTTTTCGCCTGGGCGGTAATTCTTTGATTCGCGGAACGTCTCGGTCTCAGTGACCTGCACATCGAACATATGGATTTTGTCATACCGCGCCACGATCTGACCTTGCGGTCCGATCATAAAGCAACGATTGGCAAAACGACCGTCATTGTCATGAGTCTTGAGCCCCAACGAGCCGATCAGAAGCCAAACACCCAGATCAGCAGCCTGTTCGCGCAGGCCCGCCAAGGTGATGTCATCTTCTTCATGTTGTAAAACCGCGCGCTGCCGTGTGGTGCTGGTCGAAACGCAATTCGTAACCTCTGGCGTCAGAACAAAGCGGGCGCCCTGTTCTGCCGCTTTGGCCATCATGCCTCGGACCATCCCGAGGTTTTCTGCCGGATCGTCCGACGAGGTGATTTGCAGCAGCGCGGTTTTCATCAGGCCGCAAGCAGACGGTCAAGCTTGCCCTGACGCTCCAACTCGTACAAATCATCGCAACCGCCGACATGCGTAGCGCCGATGAAAATCTGGGGGACCGTGCGTTTGCCTCCGGCACGTTGAATCATTTCAGGTTTGCGTTTGGGGTGCATCAGCACGTCGATCTCCTTGAACTCGACACCTTTCTGCTTCAGCAGGCGTTTGGCTGCATGACAATACCCGCACAGTGGCGATGTATAGATCTCTACCGACTTCATTTTCCGTTCCCTTCGGATTTCGCGCAATCTTGGGCGAATTAGGCATCCTTGGCAACGCGCGCCAGAGCCAACACGAAAATATGATTTGCCCCCGCCGCCTGACAGGCACGAGTGCATGCGGCCAGTGTTGCCCCGGACGTCATCACATCGTCTACCAGCAAAACGTTCCGGCCCGTCAGATGGCGGGCTTTTCGGGGGTGAAGGCATATCGCGTCGCCCAAAATCTGTGCCCGCTCGGCAGCTGTTTTGCCGTCCAGTACCGGCGTCTTGTTTTTGCGAATCAACAGATCGGGCACACATTCCAATCCTGTCTCGCGCCCCAGGTTCTGCGCCAACAGTGCTGACTGGTTGTATCGCCTTTTCAGCAACCGAGACCAATGCAATGGAACCGGAACAATCACCATATCCGGTCGCAACAATGGGCGCCCTGCCTGCACCATCCACTGCGCGGCAGGGCGGGCCAGTTCGGGCCGATCACCATGTTTCAACGCCAGGATCAGTGACCGCGCCTTGCCGTCATACAAAAGCGCGGCGCGTCCTGCCCTCCAGGGGCGCGCGGTCTTCAGGCAATCATCGCACTCGGTCCGAAACTCGTCCTGCCCCCCGATCAGGGGCAGACCGCAACTTTCACAGACCGTGCCGCCAATGAATGGCGTTTCCCGCCAACATGGGCCACACAGGCCAAAATCGGACTCGGTCAGGTCGCCGCACCCCATGCAACGTGGTGGATAAATCAGCGCAAGTGCGGTTTGAATCCGTTGCGCGATGCGATACTTGCCAGCTATGAAACTGCCCGAACCCATTGCACCCTCACTTTTTGACCGTGCCGCCATTCTGCGTCATCGCAGCCGCGTGCAGGATGACGCCCTTTTTCTGCACCGCGCCGCGATGGACGAGGTTCAGGATCGGCTCTCCATGGTTAACAAAACCTTTACGGCGGCAGCGATCGTGACCGCATACCCGCAGCTTTGGACGGACGCGTTTCCCGAAGCCTCGATCATTGCGGATGACGACGTGCTGGCACTGCAACCCGGCGCCCATGACCTTGTTATCCACGCCATGACACTGCACTGCGCAAACGATCCGGTGGGTCAGTTAATCCAATGCCACCGCGCGCTGAAACCCGACGGGTTGTTGCTGGTTGTTTGTCTGGGCGGCGAAACGTTGCACGAATTGCGCGCGGCGTTGGGTCAGGCCGAGATTGACGTTACCGGTGGCCTCAGCCCCCGCATCGCCCCGATGGCCGGGTTGCGAGACTTCGGCGGTTTGTTGCAGCGGGCCGGTCTGGCCTTGCCAGTCGCAGACTCGGTGCCGCTCACGGCTGAGTACCGTGACATCTGGCACCTGATGCACGATCTGCGGCATATGGGTGAGGCCAATGCGCTATCCGGGCGACTGAAACACCCGACCAAAGGCGCAGTATTTGAGGCCGCGCAAAACATTTACGCGTCTCATTTCACCACAGCATCGGGACGTCTGGCAGCCACGTTTGAACTGATCTGCCTGACCGGATGGTCCCCCCACGAAAGTCAACCCAAACCACTGCGTCCTGGGTCAGCGCAAGCACGTTTGGCTGACGCCTTGCGCACGGACGAGGGCAAACTGCCCGATTGACGCGCGACCAAATCCCCTTATTTCAGGCCCTAACGCAAGAAATTCAGGAAGCCTCATATGTTTGATGCCACGCGACCCGCTCACGCTCCTACGGATCACCCCAAGATCAGGATGGGGCGCGTCGGCATATTGCTGGCCAATCTGGGCACGCCGGACGACTACACATATTGGCCGATGCGCCGATATCTGAATGAGTTTTTGTCGGACCAGCGTGTCATCGATTATCCAAAGTGGAAATGGCAACCGATTCTACAGGCGATCATCCTGACCAAGCGACCTTTCAGTTCCGGCGAGGCTTACAAATCGATCTGGAACCAGGAAAAAGGCGAAAGCCCGCTGATGACCATCACCAAGGACCAGACCGCCAAGCTGAGCCAGGCGATGCACGCACGATACGGTGATCAGGTCATGGTCGATTTCTGTATGCGTTACGGCAACCCGTCGACCAAATCCAAAGTGCGCGAGATGGTAGCGGCAGGGTGCGATCGCATCTTGTTCTTTCCGCTTTACCCTCAATACGCTGGCGCAACGACGGCCACCGCCAACGACCAGTTCTTTCGCGCGCTGATGGACGAAGCCTGGCAGCCCGCCACGCGAACCGTTCCGGCCTATTTCGATGAACCTATTTATATCGATGCGCTGGCACAGTCAGTTGAACGTGCATACGAGGCTATGGAAACAAAACCCGACATTCTGGTCTGCTCATATCATGGGATGCCCGAGCGGTATTTGCAGCAGGGCGATCCCTATCACTGTCAGTGTGCTAAAACGACGAGGCTGTTAAAGGAGCGATTGGGCTGGACGGATGATCAATTGGTATCGACCTTCCAGTCGCGCTTTGGCCCCGAAGAATGGTTGAAACCTTACACTGTGGATCACGTGGCCGACCTGGCGAAGCTAGGCAAAAAGAACATTGCTGTTATTGCCCCGGCGTTTTCTGCGGACTGCATCGAAACGCTGGAAGAGATTAACGAAGAAATCAAAGAGAGCTTCGAAGAAGCAGGCGGCGAGACGTTTACCTATATTCCATGCCTTAACGATGACGGCGCCCATATCGCGGCACTTGGAAAGGTGATCGAAGATAATTTGTGCGGGTGGCTGGCGTAAAGCGTTTCCAGAACGCAACCCGCATTTCCTATGAGAACGTCAAGCTCGGCTTGATACTGGCCTGTCAGTATCCCCCCGGCGCGCAACAGGCTTGAAGACCTGTTGGAATTAAAAAAGGCGGTGGATTGCTCCACCGCCTTTTTCATGAATTCCGTGTCGGATTAGCTTGCAGCAACAGCAGCAGCAACAACGACCAGCAGGATCAGCGGCAGCAGAATGCCCTGCGACGAACCCTGAGTTTCTTCAACAACAACTGGTGCTTCAACAACCGGCTCTTCCAGGTTGCCAGCATATGCAGTCGAAGCTGCTGCAGTCAGAGCTGCGGCGAGAACGAGTTTCTTCATATTAACCTCCAGAATTTGCACGGTTCCAATATCCGGAGCCGCACATCTAAGACTTACCTCGTAGTTTTTTCTAATCAGCATTAGAGCGGGAATGCAATTGCAACTTGACCGGTGAGCGGGTTCGTACACGAAAATGTCGTCAAATTAGCAACACTTGCGTGCCAACCTTCGCCATCAAAAACAGCTCGGCGATGTCTTCGTTGAAAAGGCCGATGCAGCCGTTCGAAGATCTTCGGCCGATTTTGCGTGTATCGTGCGTCCCGTGAATGCGATAATACTTCCAGCTTAGGTATAAAGCGTGTGTTCCCAATGGGTTATCAGGACCCGGAGGAATGTAGTCCGGCCATTCCGGATTTCTCTTCTTCATCGACGGCGTCGGAGACCAGCTTGGGCCTTCGACCTTGCGGATCACACTGGTGCGCCCGCGCCGGGTGAGTTCTTCGGTCAGCGGAACCGACGACGGGTACAATTTATAGACTGTTTGGTCATCCGACCAGTAATGCAGCGCTCTTGAGACGGTGTCGACCAGTATGGCGCCATTTCTGGTGTTCGAAAAATACGGTTGCCAATCCAATGCCCGGAACCCGGATACGTTGCGTCGAACTGCCGGTTCGGTTTCGGGTGCAGGGCGCAGCGGGTCGCCCGGGATATATTGCGCCAGTGCCGGTGTAGCCAGAGTGGCGGTAGCCCCTGCCAGAAACCCCCTGCGGGTGGGCGAATGAATGCGCTTTTTGACCATGACGACGGGTCCTGTGTTTAGGTGAGGTCTGAAATCAGAGGCATTCTATTGCCAGAATGCTTCAGTCGCAAACCAAACCGGCAGAATCACGCAAGTTGTGGCCATTGCGCGTTTGCTCAGAACAAGCAGGCGCGCTATGCCCTGTTGTGATACAATAATCAGGTCGAACATGACGCGCATCGTTTCTTTACTGTTGATTTGCTTTGTCGCACTTGCGGCATGTACCAACACTGGCTCAACCACTCTGGGATCTGATGGTCGCCCATTGCCGACCGTGTACAAGATCCGCGGCAATCCGGAAAAGCTGCAGTTCCGCATGCTTGATTCGGTCAATGCTTTGCGTCAGGCTCAGGGGTTGCAGCCCGTACAGCTGAACGCGCAGCTGAACGCAGCGGCAGCGACACATTCGAAGGATATGTCGCGGCAGAACCGGCCCTGGCATTTTGGGTCAGACGGTTCATCACCAATCGACCGGGCAGCGCGTGTCGGCTATTTCGGAACGTTCCTGGGGGAAGCCATTTCCGAAACCTACGAGACCGAGACGGAAACACTTGCCGCATGGATGCAGGAACCTGGACCAAGGTCTGTCATCATGGACGCCAAAGCCACCCAAATGGGATTCGCCTGGCATCAGGAAGGCGGTGGTAAAATCTGGTGGACGCTGGAAATGGGAACCGGTGGTTGATCCGGTCAAATGAAAAGAAAAAAGCCCCCGGTTTTCGGGGGCTTTTTTTGTTAATCAGGCGGCTTGCATAGACTGCGCCTCAGTCAGGATCGCATAGAGCTTTACCGGATCAGGGTTCGCCCGGAGCTTGGTGCAAACCGAAGTATCCCGCAATGTGCGAGACACCAGCGCCAGAGCTTTGAGGTGATCAACACCCGCCTCTTCCGGTGCAAACAGCGCGAAGGCAATGTCCACAGGCTGGCGATCAACCGAACCGAAATCGATGGGCTTCTCAAGCATGACAAAAACACCTGAAACCGAATCAAGCTCGGGCAGGCGCGCGTGCGGCAGCGCCACACCATGGCCGACTCCGGTAGGCCCAAGGCTTTCCCGTTCCAGCAGGAAATCAACCGCTTCCTGAGGATCGATACCCAGCGTCGCTGCAGCGACGTCACCGATTTCCTGAAACAGCCGCTTCTTGCTGGAAGCCGCGGACAATACACGCACCGCTTCGGGCTTCAGTATGCTCGAAAGCTCCATGATCACGCTCCATGGCACGCACCCGCATCAGCGGGTGCAGCCCCGTATCCTTGCCTGTTACGGATCAATCCAGCCGATATTACCGTCTTCGCGACGATAAACGACATTCAATCCGTCCTTGTTTTCATTTCTGAACACCAGCACTGGCGCACCGGCAAGTTCCATTTGCATAACGGCCTCTCCAACGCTCAAAGATGGGATTTTTGTTTCCATCTCGGCCACAATCATGGGCTGTAGCGATTCGGGTTCATCGGCCGACTCCGATTCGTTTGAAGCGAGGATATAAGAGGACGCCCCAAAGAGTTCAACCGGTTCAACCCGATCCTTGTGGTGGTCCTTCAGGCGGCGCTTGTAGCGACGCAACTGTTTCTCCATTTTACCGCAGCACGCCTCAAACGCCGCGTAGATCTCGGTTGCATGGGCCTTGGCCTGAGCCGTCAGGCCAGTGGAAAGGTGCACCGTTGTTTCGCATACATATTCATGCGCCGAACGGGAAAAGACGACGTTGGCATCCGTAGGCCGCTGCGCATACTTGCCCACGACCTCATTCAGTTCGGTCTGCACGTGTGTCTGCAATGCCGAACCGATGTCGATCTGTTTTCCGCTGATTTGGTAACGCATGTGATCTCCTTCACAATTCACACCCATTCTGACGCCGCGGAACGCGGCGGGCTTGTTTTTATCGGGTGGGGGGTCGAGACATTTTCCGCGGTTGCCTTGTTTCCAGCCCTTCGAAGAAGGGACATCGAGATCCAGACTGGAACCGGGTAAATGCCATAAGCCAATTGAGGCAAGAGACGAGGGAAGAGTCAATCAAAACAGATGTGTATATACGCGATTTCCACCATGCAATTGGCACAACTCCGCGCAAGGTTATGAAATGCGGAAATTCTCGCCCAGATAGACGCGGCGCACATTCTCGTTTTCGACAACCTCATCAGGTGTGCCGGACATCAAAACCTGACCGTCATGCAGGATATAGGCCCGGTCGACAATTTCCAGCGTTTCCCGGACGTTGTGATCGGTGATCAGCACACCAATACCGCGTTTTTTCAGATCCGCGACCAGATGGCGAATATCCCCGACACTGATCGGGTCAACGCCTGCAAACGGTTCATCCAGCAGCAGGTATTTGGGGTCTGCGGCCAAACAGCGCGCGATCTCGACCCGGCGGCGCTCGCCGCCTGACAACGCCAGAGCCGGGGCCCTGCGCAAGTGTTCGATCGAGAAGTCAGACAACAGCTCTTCCAAACGCTCTTTGCGCTTATGTGCATGAGAAACCGTGATATCCAGAACGGCAGCAATGTTGTCCTCGACGCTCATGCCGCGAAAGATCGACATCTCCTGTGGCAAATACCCGATCCCGAGACGCGCGCGCCGATACATGGGTAACGTAGTTACATTCTGGCCGTCTATCGTGACTTTTCCCGCTTCGGGGAACACAAGCCCCGCAACTGAATAGAACGTTGTGGTCTTACCTGACCCGTTCGGCCCCAGCAGCGCCACCACTTCGGACCGGCCCAGCGTCATCGAGACATCGCGGATCACCGTCTTTTTTCGATAGGACTTCCGCAGTTTCTCGATGCGCAGCCCGGAACTGCCCTCGGTCAGTTTCAGGTCGGGAAGCGCCATCAGTTGTTTCCCTGCTGCAAGATCGTTTTGACCCGCCCGGTCATGGTCGCCGTACCGGATGTCAGGTTGGCGTTCATCTGATCGCCACTGATGATGCTTGGGCCTTGTGTCAGCAGGACGTTGCCTTTCATGACAATCTCACCCGAGCCGATCTTGTATTCAGCCCAGTCGCCTTCCGCTGCATCCGGCGGGCTGACCAGAACCACATTCTCGGTCGCTTCCATTCGCTCGATCGCCGAGCGTTCCTGATTGTAGATAACAAGCACGCGTTCGGCAGTCAGGCGCATTTCACCCTGAACGACGATGACATTTCCGATGAATTCTGCCGATCCGTCCTCTTGATTGACGTTCAGGGTTTCCGATGTCACCTCGACCGGCAGGCTCGGATCGGCATTCGCGGACCCAAAAGCCACCTGCGCCTCTTGCGCGGTCACGGGCACGGCGCCCGCGATCAAGGCGAGGCACAAAGGAACAAATCGAAAATCGAACACAAGTTATCTTTCTGCTTTTTCAGGCTCGTATACCAGCTTCACACCGTCTGTAAAAACAATATGGACCGGCCCGTCCGTTTTTTCAGTGCCAAAGGTCATGCGCCCCGCGGAAAAATTACCGATCGGACCGGTTCCGTTCACCTGCCCCGGCGTGTCGCCCCGGATTTCGTCCAACGAGGTATTGAGCAGATCCGTCGTGACCTTGAGCCCATCCGCCGTGGTGATGACCACGTCACCAACAAAGGTTGCTGTTCCATTATCCGGACGGATCAGGCCGGAATTCGAATCCAGCGTAATTGTTCCGCCATTGAGCAGACCAAAGCGGCCGCGAAACTCGGATGCTGTCGGAACCGACGCCTCGGTGCCCTGCGTGGCTTGCACAGCCTCGATATGCACGGTCTCTCCCTTGCGGGTCGTTCCGCGGTAATCCGGTCGCGTTACTACCTGTTGCGCCAGTCTCTCATCAATGTCTTTTTGCGCGAAGGGCACGGAAACGTTTGTTTCGATGCTGCGGGACAGCAGGAATACCGTGGACAACATCACAATAGCCGCGAGCGGCAACAGAACCTTCAGGAACTGTACCATGCGGGAATATCTGTCCACCTCAGCCTCCCTCAGCCCAGACCGATACGCAGGCAGTCGTGGATGTGCAAGATACCTTGGGCCTTGCCGCCGGTGTCAGGGTCCACAACAAAAAGACACGTGATCTTGGGTGTTTGCATCGTCATCAACGCAACTGCCCGTTCCGCCAGTTCATCAGGCCCGATCGTGCGAGGGTTTAGGGTCATGACCTGATCCACGCTAAGATCCAGCAAACCTTGCATATGACGCCTGAGGTCGCCGTCAGTGACAATACCCAACAATTGCCCGCTTTCACCTGTGACACCAACCACACCAAAGCCCTTTTGGCTCATTACCAACAATGCTTCACCCATTGGAGTGCCTGATTGAACCACCGGTATATCCGAGTGCATCAGGTCGCGCACCGTACTCAACTGCGCACCCAGTTTGCCACCGGGATGGAAGGCACGGAAATCCTCGGGCCGGAAATCGCGGTATTTCATGAGGGCAATCGCCAGTGCATCCCCCATGGCAAGGGTCAGCGTCGTCGAGATCGACGGCACCATACCAAAACCGCAGGCCTCGCCCATCGACGGGATCAGAAGATGTACGTCGGCCTGTTTCATCAATGTGCTGTCAGGTTTGCTGGACAATCCAATCAGCGGAATGCCAAAGCGGCGCGTAAAGGCCAGCAGATTGGCAAGTTCCGGTGCCTCGCCCGAATTCGAAATCGCCAGAACCACATCACCCTTGGAGACCATGCCAAGATCACCATGGCTGGCCTCGGCCGGATGCACGAAATAGGCAGGCGTTCCGGTGCTGGCCAGCGTGGCCGCGATCTTGTGACCTATGTGGCCTGACTTGCCGATACCGCTGATGATGATGCGCCCGGTGGCCTGAAGGATCAGCTGCACGGCTTCAGCAAAATGCGCGTCCAGACTGTCGGCAAGTACGTCCAGCGCGCGGGCTTCGTCAGTCACCACCTGACGGGCGGTTTTCAGGAATGCTTCGGTATCGGTCATGAGTGCGCAAAGATATCCGTTTCGGGCCAACCGGCGAGGTCCAGTTTCGCACGCATCGGCAGGAAGTCAAAACAGGCCTGCGCCATTTCAGTCCGGTCCTCGCGAGCCAGCCGAATGTTTAGCGCATCGCGCAGCTGATGCAGATAAAGAACGTCAGACGCAGCATAATCCAATTGAGCGTCCGTAAGTGAGACTGCGCCCCAGTCGCTCATTTGTTGCTGTTTGGAAATATCGACACTGATGAGTTCCTGGCACAGGTTCTTGAGCCCATGCCGGTCCGTATAGGTCCGCACCAGGCGGCTGGCGATCTTGGTGCAATAGACCGGCGCGGCCAGAGCACCAAATGTATGGTACATGGCGGCGATGTCGAAGCGCCCGAAATGGAACAGCTTCAGAATGTCAGGGTTTTCCAGCATGGCACATAGGTTCGGCGCCTCAGTCTGGCCTTTTTCCACCTGCACGATATGGCTGTTGCCGTCACCACCCGACATCTGAATCACGCACAAGCGGTCCCGATGTGGGTTCAGACCCATGGTTTCACAGTCAATGGCCACAACAAGGCCCAGATCCAGCCCGTCCGGCAGGTCGTTTTTGTACAAATGGTTCGCCACCCGACTATTCCTTTGTGCGATATCGCCTCCGAGATAGGCGGTTTGGTCCATAAACTCAACGCCGTCCAAAAGTCACGGGCAAATCCCCGCAACAAGATTGACAATATCCTCATGGGGGGGATAAGGATACATCATGACAAATGTACCCCGCGAGTCGCATCCGCATATCACGGCAAGGCTGAAACGGGCCCACGGGCATCTGGCAAAGGTCATTGCCATGCTTGAAGGTCAGGCGCCCTGTTCTGACATCGCCCAACAGCTGTTTGCCGTTGAAAAAGCGGTCACCAACGCCAAGCGCGCCTTGATCCATGATCACATCGACCATTGCCTGTCTTCCGATGGCGATAGCGGCGGGATCGAGGATTTCAAAGCCATTACGAAATACCTCTGAACCATGCTGAGCATTCTAAAAAACCGGACCTACCGCCACCTGTTTGCTGCCCAGATCGTCGCCCTGACCGGAACCGGGCTGGCCACAGTCGCGCTTGGGCTGCTGGCCTTTGATCTGGCCGGGGACGCTGCTGGCCTTGTGCTGGGCACCGCGCTAACGATCAAGATGGTGGCCTATGTCACCGTGGCCCCCCTGGCCGCTGCATTTGCCGAGCGGCTGGACCGTCGGAAAATGCTGGTTCTTCTGGACCTGATCCGCGCCGCAGTCGCTGTATGCCTGCCTTTCGTGACCGAGGTCTGGCAAATCTATGTGCTGATCTTCGTGCTACAATCCGCCTCGGCAGGCTTTACGCCCGCCTTTCAGGCAACGATCCCTGACGTCTTGCCGGACGAAAACGAATATACCCGCGCTTTGTCGCTGTCACGTCTTGCCTACGACATGGAAAGCCTGCTGAGCCCGATGTTTGCCGCGGCCCTTCTGTTGCTGGTCAGCTTCAACAGCCTGTTCTGGGGCACGGCGCTGGGGTTTGTTGCTTCGGCATTGCTGGTGGTCTCGGTCGTCCTGCCCTCGCCCAAGCCCAGCAAACCACGCGGAATCTATGACCGCACGACACGCGGAATTCGCATCTACCTGAAAACGCCCCGGCTGAGGGGGCTGCTTGCGCTTAACTGGAGCGCCGCAGCGCTGAGTTCGATGGTAATCGTCAACACAGTGGTCATCGTGCGGGCCACCCTTGGCCTGTCAGAAAGCGCCGTGGCCATTGCACTGGCCGGATTTGGCGGCGGGTCGATGCTGGCGGCGTTTACTCTGCCCCGCCTGCTGGATCGGATTGAGGATCGCAAGGTTATGCTGTCCGGAGCCATTCTTGCGTCGGGCGCTATGGCCGTCGCCTCGGTTCTGACCGCGACGATCCCACTTACGCTGGGTGTCCTTGCCGTTTTTTGGGCCTTTACCGGATTTGGGTATTCTACAACCCTTACGCCTTCGGGTCGTTTGTTGACCCGTTCGGCCCATCCCGAAGACCGCCCCGCCGTCTTTGCCGCACAGTTTACTCTGTCACACGGTTGCTGGTTGGTGCTGTATCCGCTGGCTGGGTGGATAATGACCGTCTATGGGCCGACTGTCGCGCTCGGCAGTATGTCTGTTCTGTCCATGGCAGGCGTGGTTGTGGCAGTCAGCCTTTGGCCGCGTGACGATCAGGAACCGGTTGTTCACAATCACCCCGATCTACCACCAAATCACCCGCATCTGGCCGGGGCGGGCCCGCACGCGCACCCGATCATTATCGACGACCTGCACCCACGCATGCCGCGTGAGCCTTGAGAAAGGATGTCCATCTGATCTAAACCCGGACTTGACGCAAACCGGAGCCCCAATGGACCAGCTTGACCGCCGCATCATCGCCGCCCTGCAAGCCAATGCACGTGCCTCGACCACGCAGATCGCGGCATCGCTGGGTGTGGCCCGCACGACCGTGCATGAACGGATCAGTCGTCTGGAACATCGCGGCGTAATCACGGGATACACCGTGCGCCTTGGGTCCACAGAAGACACGCCCAAAGTGCAGGTCATCGTCATGCTGGAAGTGCAGCAGAAGGAAACCAACCGGATCCTTAAACGGCTCGAGGCCTATCCCGAGGTCAAACTGTGTCTGTCGATCAATGGCGAATTCGATCTGATGCTGACCGCAGATGCCCCGAGGCTGGAGGATCTGGACATTCTGGTGGACGATCTGGCGAAGATCCCCGGCGTCCTGCGCACCAATACAAGCGTTGTTTTCGGGCGCAGGATCGACCGAAACTGAGGCTGCGATAACCCTCTGTAAACCGATCGGTGTCTAGCTTGGCCGGGAACACCAGAATCCCGGACCGGCAGAATGCCAATTCACAGAATACCGATTGCTTTCATGATACTGCATGTGCTGTTGGCGCAGGCGGGTTCCGCCATGCACGCAGCACAAACAGGCGGGCTTTGTGATCAGGCCGCGCGCCGTGCGGCACTGTCCGAAGATGTTCCACTGGACGTGCTGCGCGCCATAACCCGCGTCGAAACCGGTCGACAGATAGACGGGCAGTTGCAGCCCTGGCCTTGGGCGATAAATGCCGAAGGTCACGGGTATTGGTTCAAGTCCGAGGCCGAGGCCAAGGCCTATGTTTTCAAAATTTTCAAAGCGGGCTCTCGCAGCTTTGACGTCGGGTGTTTCCAGGTCAATTATCGCTGGCATGGCAAGGCCTTCCGCTCGATCGATGCGATGTTCGATCCGGATGCGAACGCAACCTACGCCGCCCGCTTCCTGAAAGACCTTTATTTCGAGCTTGGTTCGTGGCCTGCTGCGGCCGGGGCGTATCATTCCCGCACGAATGCTCTGGCCGAGGCTTATCGTGGTCGGTTCCAGACAGTGATGGCCCAGTTGGATAACCCGCCCTCACAGGGGTTTTCTGGTATGTCACGCAATCCGTTCACAAGAGCCGGAGCGCCCTTGATTCCGATGCTAGTGGCCACACCCGCCACCACTGCCCTGGGCTCTCTGGTGCCGACCAACGGCACAGTTACTGCCTTCATCCCTTTCAACTAGGAAACCTGCGTGCCCCAGTTTGACATCCGGTCCCTGTTTTCACCCACTGTCCTGCTGGCGCTGGCGCTGATGACCGTCATCGTCATGATGATCCTGCCCATGCCCGCCGGGGTGCTGGACGTTGGGCTAGCCGCCTCTTTCGCGCTGGCCATCCTGATTTTCACTCTGACGCTATTCATCGAACGTCCACTGGATTTCTCGTCCTTCCCAACGATCCTGCTGGCATCGCTGATGCTGCGCCTGTCGCTGAACGTCTCTTCGACCAAACTGATCATCGGTCAAGGGCATACCGGACCCAACGCAGCGGGTGACGTAATTGAAGGGTTCGCCAATTTCGTCATGGGCGGCAGCATCTTTCTGGGCCTTGTGGTTTTTGGCGTGCTTCTGATCGTGAACTTCATGGTCATCACCAAAGGGGCCGCCCGTATGGCCGAGGTCGGCGCGCGCTTTGCCTTGGACGGGATGCCGGGCAAGCAGCTTGCCATCGACAGCGACATGTCAGCCGGGGCCATCGACCATCAGCAAGCCAAGGAACGGCGGGAACGCGAACAGCAGGAAACAACGTTTTTCGGCTCGCTCGACGGTGCGTCGAAATTTGTAAAAGGCGATGCCGTTGCCGGTCTTCTGATCACTCTTCTGAACCTTGTTATGGGTTTGGTCATGGGGGTGATCGTGCACGGAATGCCGGTGGCTTCGGCGTTCGAGACATATGCAATCCTGACGGTCGGTGATGGTCTGGTCTCGCAGATCCCCGCCGTTATCATCTCAATTGCCTCTGCATTGCTGCTGGCGCGCGGCGGAACACAGGGTGCCACCGACAATGCCATTTTCTCGCAACTCGGGCGGCATCCGGCTGCGCTGTCTACCGTGGCGGTTCTGATGGTCCTGTTTGCGCTGGTGCCCGGCCTGCCTTTCCTGCCGTTCATCCTCGGTGCAGCTGTGCTTGGATACGCGGCCTACACAATTCGGAAAAAGCAGAAAAAAACGGACCCGTCATTGCAGTCGCAGGCGACCGAAACCGAGGTGCCGGTCTCGCAGGCTATTGGAGATATTCTGGATCTGGATGACGTGCACCTTGAATTCGCACCCGATCTGGTAAGCTTGGTTTTGAATCCCGGAACCGGATTGGATGCCCGCATCGCCAATATGCGCACCTACGTGGCGTCCACCTTTGGTTTGATCCTGCCCGAAATTCGTTTGACTGATCGAGCCGACCTGCCAACCGGAACCTATGTGATCAAGGTTCAGGGGGTCGAACAGGCGCGCGGTGTTCTGAACCCCGATCTGGTTCTGGCTCTGGTTCAGGACGGGTTCGATCTGTTGCCCGAAGGCAATGACGTGACCGAGCCGGTTTACGGCGCGCCTGCCCGCTGGATCCTGCCCAAACATCAGGAGGACGCAACGTTGAACGGGGCCACCATAGTCTCACCGCCTGAGATTCTGGCCACGCACCTGCTTGAGATCATCAAACAGAACTTCTCACGCCTGCTGACCTTGAAATCCCTGCGCCGCCTGCTGACCGAAATGACCCGTCTGAGCGACCCAGTTCGGGCTGCAGCAAACCGCAAATTGCTGGATGAATTGATCCCCGACAAAGTGCCAATCGACACATTGCACGCCGTTCTGCGACTGCTTCTTGAGGAACGGGTTTCGATCCGGAACATGGTTCTGATCCTCGAAAGCGTGGCCGAAGCGCGGCTGACAACCACCCAACCTGAAGGCATCTGCGAATTGGTTCGCCAGCGTCTCGGCTTTCAACTGGTCGCAGACATGAAGCGTGAGGATGGCTCGATTCCGCTAATCCAACTGGCCCCCGAATGGGAGGAAACGTTCACCACCTACCAGGTCGACGCGCCCAGTGCCGGGTTGGATGTCGCGCTACCGCCTAACCTTTTTAACAAGCTGGCCGATGGCATGGTCAGCAGCATCGCCAGATCTGCGGATAACGGTCTGTTTCCTGCGGTCGTGACCTCGTCCCGGCGACGCCGATTGTTGCGTACGATTATGTATGCGCGCGGCGTTTCAAACCCGGTTCTGTCCTTTGAGGAAATCGGATTGGAAGCCAAACCCGCGCTGGTAGGAACTGTTCCCGCGTGATCGCGTTGCCGCCAGAATTGTTGACGCAGCTGGCCGAACCGCTCTGGCCGGCCGTTGCGGTGTTTCTGCGCGTCTCTGCTCTGGTTTCACTGCTGCCCGCATTCGGTGAACGCAGCATTCCAACACGGATGAAACTGGGGATTTCCGTCGCCTTTACCCTGATCATTTTTCCGGCAACCCAACCTCTGGACCTGTCTCCCAGCCTGTGGACGCTGGGGCGGTTGGTTGGGACAGAAATCCTGATTGGACTGGCGCTTGGAACAGGGCTGCGGCTGTTTGTTTTGGCGCTGCAAACAGCCGGATCCATTGCCGCACAATCCACGTCATTGTCACAATTGCTTGGCGCGGCGGCCGCTGATCCTGTTCCGGCGATGGGATATCTGCTAACGATCGCGGGGTTGACGCTTGCCGTCATCATGGGCTTGCACGTACGGGCCGCGCAATTCCTGATCCAGAGTTATGCCCTATTCCCCATAGGGTTGGTGCCAAGCTCGGCAGATTTGTCCCATTGGGGTGTGCGACAAATCTCACGCAGCTTTGGGTTGGCCTTCTCACTGGCAACGCCATTCGTCATCGCCTCGTTGATCTACAATCTTGCACTTGGGGTTATCAACCGGGCCATGCCGCAATTGATGGTCGCCTTCGTGGGCGCGCCAGCAATAACGTTTGCTGGGCTGTTTTTGCTGTTTGCGGGCGCACCATTGATCCTCTCTGTTTGGTCTGACGCGCTGATTGCCTTCTTCATGAACCCGATCGGAGGCCAGCGATGAGCGGTGCCGATGACGACAGCGACAAGTCATACGAGCCGACGCCGCAAAAGCTCCAGAAAGCCCGTGAAAAGGGAGAGGTTCCCAAGTCCAGCGACTTGTCGGTAGTCGCGGCATATACCGGACTGCTGATCGCATTGTTGGCAGCAGGTCAGTACGCCGTCGCGCAATTGGGAACTCTGTTCATGGTCCTGATCGACCAATCCGACCAGATCGCGAACCTTCTGAACATGGGACCTGCGACAGCGACGGTTGCCGAAATTCTGAGTGGCGCGTTACCACCCATTGCCGTGCTTTTCTGCCTGCCCGCGGTGGCCGTTCTGCTAAACCTGATTGCCCAACGCACGCTGGTGTTCGCCCCCAGCAAACTGAAACCAAAGCTTTCGCGGATTTCCCTTGTTTCGAATGCCAAAAACAAGTTCGGGCGCGGTGGCTTGTTCGAGTTCGCCAAGAGTGCAACCAAACTGGCGATCTACAGCCTGTGCCTCGCACTGTTCATCAAGTCGAATCTGGCCGAAATTCTGTCTGCCAGCGCGGCCCCGGCAAAGTCATCCATACTGCTGATGATGAACCTGTTGTTTCGCTTCCTGTTCATTGTGGTTGCCATCGCACTCGGCATCGGCGTTATCGACTTTCTGTGGCAATACGCCGAGCACATGCGCAAGAACCGCATGTCGCGCAAAGAGATCCAGGATGAAACTAAGGACGCCGAAGGCGACCCGTATGTAAAGCAACACCGCCGTCAACGTGCACAGGAGATCGCCTCCAGCCAGATGATGGCAGATGTTCCGGGCGCGGATGTTGTTATCGTAAACCCCACCCATTTTGCCGTTGCACTGAAGTGGACCAGGGCTACTGGCAGCGCACCTGTTTGTGTCGCCAAAGGTGTGGATGCAGTAGCCGTTTCCATCCGTTCCGCTGCGGCTCAGGCCGGCGTTCCGATCCGCTCGGATCCTCCGACGGCGCGTGCGCTTCACGCAACTGTCGACATCGGGCAGGAGATCACCGAAGAACATTTTCGCCCCGTTGCCGCTGCAATCAGGTTCGCCGAAGCGATGCGGAAACGTGCAAAGGAGCAGATCCGATGAAGGACACTCAGTTAAGCGGGCTGGACAAAATAGCCGACGTCGCTTTCCAGAAGCATTTTCAGACACTCCGCCCAATCCTCGAGGCCGAGGCCAGAATTCAGAACCAATTGGCGAAACTGGATCATCAGCTTGACCAGGTGCGCAAAGCCAGCGGTTGGACA
Source organism: Ruegeria sp. P8 (assembly GCF_056534665.1). Classification (NCBI taxonomy): domain Bacteria; kingdom Pseudomonadati; phylum Pseudomonadota; class Alphaproteobacteria; order Rhodobacterales; family Roseobacteraceae; genus Ruegeria; species Ruegeria sp. P8. Next base: position 76,945 of record NZ_JBQERC010000008.1, on the reverse strand, counting down.
GAAGGATATCGGATATCCGGGGCCGACATTCTTTGGAATAGCTGGGAATCTGCCACGCGCCGCGCGTTGAACATGCGACTTGCCCAAACGCGCGCTCAGAAACTGGCCGGTCTGGAGGCGCTCAGAATTGCGTTTGGCCGCAAACAAGCCGTCGCAACCCTGCGGGAGCAGCAGCTGAAAAGCCATCGGCAGGCCGTTGCCCGAAAGCAAACCCGTTAATGCTGACCGGATCTGTACCGTGAAGCGACCTTCGTCAGGTATCTTGACGGTTCACGCTCATGATCAGCACTTTTGAAACATCTTCGCCCAGTTCTTTTTTCGCCACTTCCAACAAGGACTTACGCAAGACATCCAGATTCCGGGATTCTGTGAACGTCCCATTAAATCCCCCGGTATTTGCGTGATCAAACAGAACCTGAAGAAAGCCATCCCGCAACTTGGGCTCAATGGAATAAAAAGTTTCTTGAATTGCTGTGTTCGCCTCAAGGCTGAGGGACAAAGTGACCATCGCTTCGATTTCGTCATCCCCAACCACCGGAACGACAAAATGTTTGGTCAACTTTAGATACCCATAGGCCGGCTTTTTTTCCTTGGACTTTTCAGACTTCTCGTGACCGGCCTTCTCTTCTTTTGCCACTTCTTTTTCGGCGGCTGTTTTGTCGGGCTTGCCCGAAGGTGACAGAAATAGCCCGGCACCGACACCCGCACCCAGGCCGGCAATCAGGAAAACGACTGGAACCAGTTTTGCAATCACGGTCGCACCTCAGAACGGCAAGAGTGAGTCAAGAACTTGCTGGCCGTATCGGGGTTGCTGGACATCTGTAATCTGACCTCTTCCACCATAAGACACCCGCGCCGAGGCGATCTTGTCGTAGGTGACTTCGTTTTGTCGCGAGATATCCTGAGGGCGGACATACCCGGCCACCAAAAGCTCGCGCAGCTCAAAGTTGACCCGCAACTCCTGCGAGCCGGAAATCGAAAGAACCCCGTTCGGCAGAACATCCAGAACCGTCGCGGCGACACGCAGGGTTAGTTTCTCGTTTCGCCTCACAGATCCCCGTCCGGAACTTGTGGAATCCGCTTCGATGGACACGGCTTCATCCAGCGATGCCCCGTCAGGTAAGTGTTTTTGCACGCGCTGGGGCAAACCAAAGAGGCCAGGAACCTCAAGGTTTTCCGAGCCTGATCTGGACCGTCTGGTGTTGTTTGATATCTCAGCTTTTTCATCCAGCTCGATGACAACTGTTAGTATGTCACCTTTCTTGATCGCCCGCTGGTCGCCCAGCAACGATTGCTGCCCTCCGCTCCAAAGAGATGAGCGGTCAACGGTGCGTTGTGGTTGCGTGTGCAAAGGCAGACCCGGCCACAGCATGGCAACCTGCTCGGGAGATTCTTCGTTTGGTGTAAAACTCGGGGGCTTGCCAAGATGATCCAGACGACCACACGCGGCCAAGGACAAAGCTATAAGAAGGAGAGTTTTCGACAGTCCGGTCATTACTTAACCTCGACTTGGCCATCCGCGCGGATTTGGCCGGTTACAGTTGTTCTGGACGACAGGTTCATGACCCGGATGCGATCCCCAGCAGCGCCACGCCCCAAGGCGCGGCCTTCCGCGGTTATCGACAAGGCTTGGCGGTCGAATATCAGGACGACCAGATCGTTGCGGTCAACGATGGCGGGAGGGCCTACATCAACTTCTCGGACCGGCCTGCCGGGATACAGTGCCACCCGCGCCTCTTGCCCGATCAGAAAATCAGGGTCAGTCACCGCGCCTAAGACATCCGTCGGGCTTGTTTTCAAGTCAGTTGCAGAAATGATTTCCTTGGCCCGGATCGTGCGGGTTGGAACCACAATGTCAGCCTGTGCTGTGATTGGAGCCAGTAGTGCCAAACATATGCCGATCCCTCGCATCATCGCACCTGCGTTGTCGCGCTCATCATTTGATCCACAGCCGAGATGACTTTGGCATTCATCTCATAGCCGCGCTGCGCCTCGATAAGTTCGGTTACCTCGCGCACTGCGTCGACCGAGCTGTCTTCCAGATAACCCTGCCGCAATGTGCCCAGCCCATCACTTCCCGGAGTTCCCAGCACCGGGGCACCCGACGCCTCGGTCTCCTTGAACAGATTGCTGCCAATGGCTTCCAGCCCCTTGGCGTTCGAAAAGCTGGCAAGGACAAACTCACCCAGCAACTGCCCCTCGGGAGAGTCGTCGAAATAAGCATAGACCTCACCCGCGGCATTGATCGAAATTGACCGTGCGTCGTCGGGAACGGTGAGTTCCGGCGAAACCGCATAACCATCGGAGGTTACAATCAGACCCTCTGCCGACCGCTTGAGGCTGCCGTCACGCGTATACGCGGACTGACCGCTGGGCAGCGTGACTTCCAGATATCCGCGCCCCTCAATCGCCACGTCCAGATCACTGCCGGTGGCTGACAAAGCACCTTGTTCCAGTTGCACGGTAACAGCTGCGGGCCGCACACCCAGACCAAGTTGAATACCCGTCGGCAATACTGTTCCGTCCGAGGCGTTTACGGTTCCGGCGCGCGCCATCTGTTGATAATGCAAATCGGCAAATTCGGCCCGACGGGCATTGTAGCCGGTGGTGTTCATGTTTGCCAGGTTGTTCGAAATCGTTTCGACCCGCATCTGTTGCGCGGTCATTCCGGTGGCGGCAATTTTCAGGGCTCGCATGTCAAACTCTCCTTTTACCGTTCAGCGCATCAGCGCCTTGAGCGCCCCGCGCACGCGTTCGTCTTCGCTGTCAAGAAAGCTTTGTCCCAGCTCATAGGCGCGCTGGATTTCCACCAAGCGGGTCACCTGCTGAATGGCATTGACGTTTGAACCTTCGAGAAAGCGATGCAAAACAACGGGTTCATCAACCGGGTTTATCGCACCATTGGCACGAAACCGCGTATTTCCTTCGCGGATCAGCTCCTGCGGATCAGCGACATTGAAAACGCCCAACTGGCCCAGAAATTGGCCGTTGACACTCAACGTCCCATCACTGCCGACATCAATCGTAGCTGCATCGGGTGGGATAAAGACCGGGGCACCGTTGGCATCCAGAACACGCGCACCATCCATCGCAACCAGATCGCCTTCGGCATTTGGCGAGAAGCTGCCCGCACGCGTCAGCCGGTTGCCATCCGGGGTTTCAACCATGAAAAACCCGTCCCCTTCGATGGCGAAATCAAACTGCCCTCCGGTTTTCGTAAGCACACCTTGTTGCAACGATGTGTTGCGCGCCTCGGCCCGGCTCATGGAGAGGGACGGATTGTTCGGAATGTCGCGCACGTATTCCGAAAACACCAGCCCCTGCTGTCGATATCCGGTCGTGTTTGCGTTTGCGATGTTATTCGCCACCAGCCGCATTTCATTCATCAGCCCGGACTGGCGGGACAGGGTGACGTAAGCCGTGTCCATCAGCGGCCTCCTGCAATCAAGGGAACAAGCGTTCCGGTAAAAAACGTAACAAGGGTCTGAGTCATGAACCCCATCGAAATCCAGAACACGATGACAATGGCGATCAATTTGGGAACGAAGGTCAGGGTCATCTCTTGTATCGAGGTCAGCGCCTGGAACAGACCGACAATCAGGCCAGAAACCAGAGCCACGGCAAGGATCGGGACGGATGTAATGACCGCAACCCACAACGCCTGACGAACGATGTCATAAAAAAGCCCTTCGCTGAGCATCGGGTCAGACCGGCATTCTCAGGATTTCCTGATAGGCTTCGACCACTTTGTTGCGGACGATCACTGCGGTTTCTACCGCCAGTTCGGTCTGGGCCAGCGCCTGAACCAGTGCATGGGGATCAGCCTGACCGACCATAGCAGACTGAGACATCTGTTCGCTGTGTCTGAGCGTGGCTGCAAAGTCCTGAAAGGTCGCCCTCAATCCTTGTGCCGCCCCGCCATGATCGGGATCGGCCTGTGTGGCAGAGCGTGCGCCGGCATAATTCTGCGCGGCGTTGAGTGATCGGATATCCATTCTGGCAGTCCTTATTTTCTGAGCAATTCCATCAGCGACGACGACATCTGCCGCGTCTGATCAAACATCTTTAGGTTGGCCTCATAACTGCGCTGGGCTTCCCGGGCGTCCGCGATTTCAATCATCAAATCGACGTTTGAGCCCTGGTAGTGACCACTTTCATCTGCCAACGGATGACCGGGGTCGTAGATGCGGCTCAGCGAACGCTGGTCAAGCGTCACACGGCCAGCCTGCACCATGTCCCCACCGTTTTTCTGCACGGTTTCAAACGGTACGGTTTTGCGTCGATAGCCGGGCGTGTCCGCGTTCGAGATGTTTTCGGACACATGCCGCAACCGCGCGGATTGCGCGCGCAAAGCACTGGCTGACGCAACAAGGGAATGGGAAAAATCGCTCATACCTGCCGCCCCTTATCCGCGACCCAAACTGGTGCGCAGAATGTCCATTGAGGATTTGTAGATCGCCAGCGCTCGGTCGTGCTGTCGTTTGACCTCGACCGATTTAAGCATCTCTTCCTCAAGCGACACACCATTGCCATTGGGATCACCTGATGGGACAGCTTCAACCTCAGCCCAGTTTTGCGCACCGATACTGCCATGCAGATGGCCCGGCCGCGTGGCGTCCATGGTCACGTCATGCCCGGTGGTTTCGAAAGCTTTCTGAAAGGCCTCGATATCGCGCGGCTGATAGCCCGGCGTATCCGCATTGGCCATGTTGCGTGCAATGACCGCTTGCCGTTGCCCGGCATGGGTTGCCATTGCGTACGCTGTCTTAAAGACGTTCAGGTCATAGAACATCGGGGCTTCTCCCTCGATCAATTTCAATCAAGGCTTAACCCTGATTCCTTTAGAAACCGTTTTCAGAACTCAGTTGGAGACTCCACGATGTCTGATCTCGACCCGGTACTTCTGAAACACGAACTCGACAGGATGACCGCAGTCCGTCACGTGGGGCTGGTTACCGGCGTCGCACAGGGTCTGATCGAAATCGGTGGTTTGAACACGCATGCCCGGGTCGGGGATTTGCTGACATTGCGGCGGCGCGTCGGGTCCGATCTTGCGGGCGAGGTGCTTCATGTCGGTTCTGGCCATATCAAAATGCTTCCCAATGCGGCGCCCGACGGCGTGAGCCTGGGGGATCGCGTCTACCTTGACCCATCACCAGATTTTGCACCAGGATTGCACTGGCTTGGACGGGTAATCGACCCCTTTGGCAGACCCTTGGATGGAAAACCGTTGCTGAGCGGATCGCAGACGCGCGATATCATGCAGGCCCCTCCACCAGCCGTGGCACGCAAACCTTTGGGGCAGAGGATGGCCACCGGCTTGTCGGTTCTCAACACTGTGTTGCCCGTCGTACGCGGGCAGCGGGTGGGGTTGTTTGCCGGGTCGGGTGTCGGTAAGTCGACCCTGCTTTCCACACTGGCCCGGTCCATGCAGGCCGATGTCGTCGTAGTCGCTCTGATTGGCGAGCGCGGACGCGAGGTGAATGAATTTGTCGCGCAGGCCATTGGCCCCGAAGCCATGAAACGCACAATCGTGGTGGCCGCCACCTCTGACCAGTCGGCATTGGCGCGCAGGCGGTGTGCCTGGTCGGCCATGTCGACAGCCGAGTATCTGCGGGATCTGGGTTTGAACGTTCTTTTTCTGGCTGATTCCGTGACCCGCTTCGCCGAGGCGCATCGTGAAATCGCTGTTTCTATGGGGGAATCCCCGTCTTTGCGGGGATATCCACCCTCTGTCACCCCCCTGATCGCCAGTCTTTGCGAACGCGCAGGTCCCGGAACGCAGGAACAGGGGGATATTACCGCGGTATTCAGCGTTTTGGTGGCCGGCTCGGACATGGATGAACCCATCGCTGACATTCTGCGCGGCGTTTTGGACGGGCACATTGTACTCAGCCGCGACATCGCCGAACGGGGGCGTTTCCCGGCCATTGACGTCAGCAGATCTGTGTCGCGGAGCCTGCCGGGAGCCGCATCCGAGGCCGAGAACCAGATGATCACAGAAACCCGAAAACTCGTGGGCAGTTACGAGCAGTCAGAAGTGATGATCAAGGCCGGGCTATACGCCGAAGGGTCTGATCCGCTGCTGGATCAGGCCGTTCGCGTTCACGAGGAATTGGACGCCTTTTTTGCCAAACCGGAAGCTGAGGGAATCGAAAACAGCTTTAACCGCTTGTCATTGATACTGCGTCGTGCATCGATCAGCTTGCCACGCTAGGCAGAATTCCAAACAGTTTTAAGTATTAAGGCCACCTTAAGACCTGCGCTGCTAGGCAAAAAGTCGGGTGATAATATAGGTGGTGGAGATGGGTGCGCAGACCAATGCGGCGCCAATCATCATCAAGAAGAAGCGTGTGTCGGGTGGTGATGGTCACCACGGCGGTGCGTGGAAAGTTGCATATGCCGACTTTGTCACGGCCATGATGGCCTTCTTCATGTTGATGTGGCTGCTGAACGCGACAACTGAACAGCAACGCAAAGGGTTGGCGGATTACTTCGCCCCGACAATCCCCCTGAGCCCCGAATCCGGCGGCGGAGACGGTGCTTTTGGCGGCGACAGCATGTTGTCGGAAAAGACATTGCTGCGGGATGGTGCCGGGGCCAGCACCAAACACGCAACTGAATCCCGTCAGGCACGCGGGTCAACCGGTTTGGATGCCATCGGTGGTGGCAAAGGTGACACCGAAGACTTCTCGACGCTTGAAGCTCAGCTTTTGGGGCGAACCGGTGAAAGCGAGGTGTCGGACAAGCTTCTCAGGCATATCGTGACACGCGTCACCGACGAAGGATTCGTTGTTGAGCTATTCGATACGGACACCCAGCCACTGTTCGACCCCGGTTCAGGGAAACCAACCGGGATCTTGCGGGCGCTTGCTTTGATCATAGCGCGTTCTTCGGATCTCGTGACCAACCCGATTGCTGTCACAGGCCATGTCAGCGCATCTCCTGTTGTGCAGGTTCGCAATACCGCCTGGGAACTGTCCACTGCCCGGGCGCAATCAGTCCGCCAGCTGTTACAGGACAAAGGCGTAGCGGCAAGCCGGATGGATCGCGTCACAGGTCATGCTGACCGAAAACTCTTCACCGACAATCCGATGGCGGTTCGGAACAACAGAATCGAAGTGATATTTCTGCGGCGACCCTAAAGGATAGAACGCATTTTACCTGTTAGCGCGCTGTTAAGGGGCAGCGCGTTACCTGTTGCATCGAAGCTTGACGCAACAGAAGGGCGCGCCAATGACAATTTCCTCTTCGCTGAATGCCGGTGTGGCGGCGTTGAAGGCCAACGCCAACAGGTTGGCAACGATTTCCGACAACATCGCAAACTCTTCGACCTACGGATACAAACGAGTGGAAACTGACTTTCATTCGATGGTCACGTCTGGCCAGGGTGGCAGTTACTCGGCAGGGGGCGTGCGCACGACCAGCCAGCGCATGATTGATCAGCGCGGATCACTGGTGACCACCAGCAACTCTACCGATCTTGCAGTGCGCGGACGCGGCATGTTGCCGGTACGATCCAGCTCGCAGGTCGGCGCAAATTCGAACGAGATGTTGCTGACGACCACGGGTTCCTTCCGGACCAACGACGAAGGATATCTGGTGACCGAATCCGGCCTTGTTCTTTTGGGATGGCGTGCTGCGGCAGACGGGTCCATCCCGCCCGTTCCACGCGACACGCCCGCCGCGCTTGAACCAATTCAGTTGAGCGTCAATCAGTTGTCCGGTGCCCCAACGACAAAGATGAACCTGCGTATGAACCTTCCCGCAACGGCAACAGATGCGAGTGCGCCGGGCGACACACAGCCTTTATCGGTCGAGTATTTCGACAATCTTGGGAAATCCGAAAGTATTGATATTCAGCTGATCCCGACCGTTCCCGCAACTGGCAGCAGCAATGAATGGACCATGGTTCTGCGCGATTCAGCATCCGGTGGCGCGATTATCGGGGAATACACTTTGACCTTTACCGATAATCGAACGGCTGGTGGTACGCTGGCCAGCGTCACTCCTGTATCCGGTGGCGCTTACGATCCGGTAACCGGCAGTGTCATGGTCAATGTCGCTGGCGGCCCGATGGAGGTCAATATCGGACTGATCGGCGATTCCGATGGCATTACTCAGCTGTCCGACACCTTCGCGCCAGTTTCAATCACGCGGGATGGCTCTGCCGTTGGTACGATGACCGGCGTTCAGGTCGATGAAAGTGGCTATGTCTATGCATTCTACGATACCGGCGTCAGCCGCCGAATGTTCCAGATCCCGCTGGCCGATGTTCCTAACCCCAATGGCCTGACGGCACTGGACAGTCAAACCTACGCGCCATCCCGCGAAAGCGGCACGTTCTTTCTGTGGAACGCGGGCGAAGGCCCAACCGGTGATATCGTTTCCTTCGCACGCGAAGAATCCACCACGGATGTGGCAACCGAGCTGACATCCCTGATCCAGACACAACGCGCCTATTCATCCAGCGCCACGGTGATCCAGACGGTGGACGAGATGCTTCAGGAAACGACCAACCTGAAGCGCTGATCCAGGCACTGACCAAAGGAAAGGAGCGGCCTCATGAATATGTCGACGGCACTCAATAACGCATTGGGCGGGCTGACAGCGGCCAGTCGCGGGGCCGCTGTAGTGTCGGGGAATATCGCGAATGCCCTGACACCGGGCTATGCGCGCAGGTCCCTTGAACTGGCGACAAGTCCCATATCTGGCAATGGCGTGCGTGCGGTTGGGGTAATCCGGCATCAGGATCCGGTTCTGACGGCCGACAGACGGTCTTCAGACGCCGAGCTTGCCTTTCAGTCCACCATTTCGGATTTCCGTTCACGGTTCGAAAACTATTTGGGAACAGCAGACAGCACTCCATCCCTTGCCAGCCGTATGTCTGCCTTGGAAAACAGCTTCATCACCGCAGCCAGTCTCCCCGACTCGATCGAAAGACTTGATCAAGTGGCGCGCGCGGCGAGCGATCTTGCGGCAGAGCTGAATGCGGTTTCTGAGGGCGTGCGACAGGCACGCTCGAACGCGGACCGCAAGATAGGCGCTCAGATCGAAAGCCTGAACCTGGTTCTGAAAGATATCGAAGTTCTGAACGCAAAGATTCCGGCCATTCAAAATTCCGGCGGCGATATCGGGGCCTTGTTGGATCAACGGCAAGTCCTGATCGATCAGGTCAATACTTTGATCCCGGTCAACGTTGTGCCACGTGCCAACGATCAGGTGTCCCTCTATTCAGACGGCGGGTTGATACTTCTGGAAGGCAAAGCGTCCGAGTTCACCTTTTCCACGACCGGTGAGACGAAACCCCACATGACGGTCGCAAATGGTCTGCTGTCCGGATTGGCTATGAACGGCAATCCGGTGCGCACCAGCGGGGACACTGCGCAAATCCGCGGTGGCGCATTGGCAGCCCAGTTTTTGGTCCGTGATGAATTGACTGTTGAAGCACAGTTGCAGCTTGATACCGTTGCCCGCGATCTTTTCGAACGATTTGAAACGCCAGGCTTGGATCCCACAGCACTTGCGACAGATCCCGGTCTGTTCACAGATAACGGAAATCGGTTCGACCCGACTACCTTTGTCGGGCTGTCATCGCGCATTTCGCTGAATTCGGTTGCGGACCCCGACAACAGCGGCGACAGCTGGAAGCTCCGCGCGGGGCTGGGTGCCGCAACACCGGGCGATCCCGGGCAAGCGTCGCAACTGCGTGCTTTCGGTGCCATTCTGAATGACGCGCGCGCCGTACCTGGCGGGCTGTTTGGCACTGGAAACATGCGCGCCGCCGAGTTGACCGAGGCGCTTATGTCGAAAGCCGGGGCGCAATCTCACGCTGCGGAGCAGCGGAAGGCTTTTGCCAGCAACAGCCAACAACAAATGTCACAGATTGAGGCCGAACAAGGCGTCGATACGGATCAGGAATTACAGCGCCTCATGCAGATCGAACAGACATACGCAGCAAACGCGCGTGTCATCTCGGTCGTCGATGAGCTTATGGAAACGCTTCTGAGGTTATGAGCATGAACTTGACTGCCATCGGCGATCTGGCGCGCGGTATGACCCTTCGCACCCGCGCCACTGAAATCAAAACACAGATTGAAACTCTCTCTTACGAGATGTCCACCGGCAAAGTGCAGGATATATCTGGTCGGCTTGGCGGAGATTACTCTCAGATCCTGGATCTGGACCGTTCGCTTGCCAGGCTTGACGCCTTTGGCATCGCCACAGCCGAAGCGGCCCTGTTCACGGATGCCATGCAGTTGAGCCTGAAGACATTTGGAGATTCGGTTGGCGAAATGACCGCGTCTCTGTTGGCCTACGGAACGGCCAATCAGCCGGTAAATCATGCGCAGGCGTCAGATCATGCCAGGAATGAGCTCGACACGATGGTATCGGCGCTCAACACGCGAGTTGGTGGGCGCAGTCTGTTTTCGGGTACAGCCACGGATGTCTCGCCACTGCCCTCGACTGACACGCTGTTGGCTGCGTTGAAGACACAACTGACGGGGGCTGTGACCGTCGCCGACATACGCTTGGCTGCCGACACATGGTTCAACAGCCCTGCGGGGTTTGACGCCATGATTTATCAGGGCGCGAGCACCACACTCTCTCCTATGCAGATCTCGGAAAATGAAAGCGTTACGCTGCCACTCACGGCAACCGACCCGGCATTCAAGGCGGCCCTGAGGGATGTTGCAATAGCGGCATTAGCCACCGACAATACGTTGGCTCTTTCTTCCGACCAGCGCACCGCCCTGTTCACCCAGCTGGGTGTCGATCTGGCGAACGCACAGGATGCCACAGTAAACTTGCGGGCCCAGGTCGGCAGCGCCGAGGGCCGCATCGAACAAGCCGCTACGCGAAATTCGATGGCCCGAACCAGTCTGGAATTCAGCCGGAACGAACTGATCGCGGTCGATCCTTATGAAACAGCGGCGAAATTGCAAACGGTGCAGTTTCAGTTGGAAAGTCTCTATTCGGTAACCGTTCGCAATGCGAACCTTTCGCTGGTGAATTTCCTGAGATGAGGGTGCTGATACTTCTCCTGATACTTCTCCCCGGTATGGCCTGGGCGGGGGCAATCCGCCTCAAGGACCTCGTCGATTTCGACGGTGTCCGAGGTAATGATCTTGTTGGTTATGGCCTGGTTGTCGGTTTGAACGGAACCGGTGACGGATTGCGCAACTCTCCTTTCACCGAAGAGATCATGTCCAACATCCTGGAGCGTTTGGGTGTCAACGTAACGGGCGAGGATTTCCGGCCCAAGAATGTGGCAGCCGTTCTGGTGACAGCCAGTCTGCCGCCTTTTGCCAGAGTCGGCGGCCAAATTGATGTAACGGTTTCGGCGATAGGCGATTCAAACAGCCTGTTGGGGGGGACGCTGGTTATGACCCCACTGAACGCAGCAGACGGGCAAATCTATGCGGTTGCACAGGGTACAATCCTTGCAGGTGGCGTTTCCGCTGAAGGAGAGGCCGCGTCGGTCGTGCGTGGGGTGCCGACTTCGGGTGTGATCCCGTCCGGCGCGCGTGTTGAGCGTGAAATTGAGTTCGACTTGTCAACTCTGACCCAAATGCGCCTGGCATTGAGAGAGCCTGATTTCACCACGGCCGCGCGAATTGAGTTTGCCATAAACACCGAGTTCAACAGAGCTGTGGCAATCATGCGCGATTCAGGCACGGTTGAACTCAACATTGCTGCAACTCAGGCAGTGTCAACGGCCCATGCCATCGGGCGTATCGAGAATATTCTGGTCGAGCCGGAAGCAAAGGCGCGTGTGGTAGTCGATCAGCGGTCTGGCACCATTGTTATGGGACAAGAGGTTCGGATATCGCGTGTGGCTGTCTCTCAGGGTAATCTGACCCTGACAGTTCAGGAAGCACCGATTGCCGTGCAACCCAATCCGTTTGCCAGGGGCGAAACAGTGGTCGTTCCGCGCACTATTGCAGGCATCGAAGAGGAAGAAGGAACCGGCCTTGCCGAAATCCCCGAAGCAACGACCCTGTCCGAGGTTGTCGCAGGTCTGAACGCGCTGGGGGTATCACCCCAGGATATGATCGACATTTTGAAAACCATCAAAGCGGCGGGCGCCTTGCACGCAGAATTTGTTGTCAGGTAGCCGATATCTTTGGTCCAATGGGCGTGCCACAAACACGCCCGTGACGTTAAGGCCTATTTCGATTTCCAGCTGTCCAGCCAGCGCTGAAATCTGTTTCGGCGTTCTTCAATCGCGTCACCGGCCGCATAAAAGCCGTCTTCCACATTCTCGATCATCGGATCAATTCGGGCCTTTCGGAACCTGCGCCAGCGCACCCAAACCGCCCAGACCAGCGCGGCGAAAATTGTCAGGAAAATGATGTTGAACCAGGGAATGACCTGCACATCCGGCCCTTCCACATGTTTGATGAAAATGGCGTTGGGAAAGATCGACATGAACTCGTTGCGCCACCCGTAATGGGTCACGACCACCCATTTCGGGTTTTCCTTGGTCGATTTCGCATCATTGGCTTCGGTGTAAAGGTTCGCTGTGTCGAACTTGAAGTAGGGTGGCCACCCCCACCCGGTGTCTTCGTTTCGGTACACGATCGGCTTGCCATTTTCGCGCACAGCCTGAATGAATTGCACATCCCGGTTGGACAGGCTGGTGGATTGGTCTTCGGGTTCGGACCAGAAAATCCGTGTCCAGTCGTTCAGATCCTGCCGCTCTTCGTAGGTGTTTACGATACGCACAACATCATGTTGCGGCAGCGAGTATTGCAGGACCGCCGCGATCGTTCCCCAGAAGATGATGATGAACGCCCATTTCACGTAGGCCATGCCTAAACCCTCACATGTAATTCACGATGTAGATCAGCGCGCCAATCGCCACCCATGGCACAATATAGACACCCAGGATCAGTTTGCGCCGGAACGAATTGTCATACAGATGCAATCCGCGTTCGACAAAAGCGTCCTTGTTGCCTGTCTTGCCCTTCTCATCCCACCAGCTTTCCAGTTTGCGACGGCGTATCCCGCGCGAGTAGAAAGACAGCGCGACATAGGCGATCGACTGGATCACCAACAAGATCAGCAAAAGGCGCAATAACCCGAACATTTCAGCCTTTCCTTACCGAACCCCACGGACCAACACGCGCGATTATGTCATCGCTGACCCGGTCTTCTCCGCTCATATCCGGCTCATGGCCGAACAGCGCGGCACGGGCCCCTTGCTTGTCCACCTGATACTCGCGCGCGAGGAAGTCGGCAACATAGGCTTTCTTGCTCTCGGGCCATCTGGAATAGGTGCTATAGAACAGCTCTTTGTGGCAAATGAACATCTGGCGCGGGTCCAGCGGGGCCAGTTCGGCCAGCAGCATGTTCACCAGATCACGGTTCGGCGTGTCAGCGGCGCGCAAAGTGTAGAAATAAGCCGGATGATCCGACGTGATACGCGGCCACGGCCCCCCATCGCTTGCCCAGCGCAGCAGTTGCGCAAGGCCGTGATAGGCTTTGGGCAAGCGATCCGAGTGATTGCGCGCCAACCGCCGCATATCGCTTCGGTCCAGTCCGGTCAGGTCGACATCTGCATCCGCTGCCGCGTCGACAGTCAGGAAATCCATCTTCTGCTGCAGGATCGCGGCCTCATCCACGCCGCGCGCCTTAACGATGGGTTCGACCAGATCATTGTAATCCAGAAACTTTGCAATCTGGTTCCGCTGCGACGGGTCAAAAACGTATTTGATCGGCAAATCGTCAGGCTTGTCACCCATGCAGATCGCCGCCGGGTGGTCCAGATCCGGGAACAGGTACAGCCCGCCGAAATGCGCCGTCCAGAAATTGCGTTGCTCAAAATCCGTGTGGCGCAGATGGACGGGGTTGCGCGTGACGTCGCCGGTTTCCTTGGCCGTTTCTATCATCTTCGCGATCAGCACATCGTCGAACCAGGCGTCCTCGGCGGTTTTGAATTGTTCGATCATGCCCGCCAGCTGCTGCGCCTTGCGCAAGGTGCCGCCTGCGGTGTCGGCCTCAATCTCGATCTTGCGCAGATTGAACAGATCGCGGGGACTGCTAAGTTTGAAGACCGAATTCACCAGCTCTCCGGCCACCGCATCAGTGGCGGTCAGGGCAAACAGCTGTGCCTCGTTCATCTCGATGAATTCGCGCAGGATATCGCGCGAGGTCGAGAATTTGACGTTCAGCAAAGGCGCGCGTTTCTGCTCGGTCGTCAGCAGGATGAACTGCCGGTTGACCCCGTTGGGGTTGAGGTAGAGATCGTCCTCCAGCTCAATCCCCACCTCCGGCGAATAGCCCGAGATATCGACATGAAAATCCGTCAGCGCCGTGGTCTTGCCCGCCAGATGCTGCAATGCGCGGTTATACCGCTCGACCAGAGCCGGGCTGGAGATGTGGATGAGGTTGCCAAACATCAGGCCTTTTTTGATGAGGCGGATCATTGGTCTGTGTCCTCGTCGAAGAACACTTCATCACTCCAATAATCTTTGTAGTCTACCAATCGCTGCAATGACTCTTTCAATTCTGGCAGCCTTAAACCTCGTATTCTGACGCGCATCGCAGCAGAACAATTCGGCTCTTCTTCAAGAATTCGTCCGACTGCTGCCAGTAGGGTGTGGTGAAGAGGAGTAAGTTTAGGCTTCACTAGGCAAACGTGTTGCTCTTCCGGTTTGTCCATTTGCTCCGAAAAACAGTACATTCTAACAAGGTTACAAGAAACGGAGATCTTTCTCACGTCTTCGTCAGTGACTTCTAAATTTTGGAAGTCAAAAATTTTAACCTTTGTCTCCTGATTGTCATTTGAATTCCTTTTTGTGAAAATCCACGTGACGAAAACTGAAGGCATCGCTGGCAAGTCAGTCTTGAATTTAGCAATTAGAGACTCTGCTAATGCATCGTGACGTTGTTCCTGAACAACCTTGCCCTCTTTTTGCATAATTGCTGCTTGCAACTCCAAAGCACCAGAGGTTTTTTCGTATTCTTGTCGCATCAAAGCTAGCTCTGATCTTTGGTGTCGAAGTTCCCTCGATTGAAGCGAGACGGTCACAATTATCCAGACAAACGCTAAAGTTCCAGCTATTCCAGCAAGTGCATCGCCCAGTTCGTTTGGGGGTGCTTGAACTAGGTATTGCCATTTTGTCGGGCATGTGGCGGCGTGTTCAACAACTTGAGAGCAAGCAGGTGAGAAACTCAGCCCTACAACAACTAGCAATAGCAGCGCGCTAGTTGATACTCCCCAAAAAACTGGATTGCTAATGGTGTTTTGGACTTTTTGAGGACGTTCTTTCGTCACCCCTTCCCCTCCAAATACCGCCGCTTGGCTTCTTCCATCCGGCCCATCTCGCGCACCGCGTTTTCGATGGCGACCTCGTCGCTCTTGTCGGCATAGCGGAATTCGCTGTCGGCGTAGCGGTTGATCTCCTGTATCACCATGTCCACCGTGATCGGCTGGCGCAGGTCCTCGATCATCGCTTTCTTGGTGTCATAGTCGCGGAACAGAAACAGGTCGGGGTTTTCCATCCACTCGTCGGGCAGTTCGAAATCCATCGCGCGGACCTTGACCGCGTCGGTGATGTTCTTGATCGCACGGCCGGTGAACCGTTCATCCGCCTGTTGGATCGCCTTGAGGTAGGTACCCAGCTTGGCGATTGTGTCCATCTGACCGATCTCGCCCGAGACCCGGTCATAGACCTGCAACAAAGCATCCTCATGCGGGCGGGAATGGCTTTCGAAACTGGCGGCGACGGCCTTTTTGATTTCCTGCGCGGCGTAAGCCTCGTGTTCGCCCAGCGGGATGTCGTGGTTGCGACCCATCAGCAGGTGCAGGATGTCGATGTAATCCTCACGCGTTTGCGGCCCGTCCACCAGAAACCGCGCGCCCGCCCGCTGGCGCAGGGCGTCGTCCACATTCTCAGGGTAGTTCGAGAACATGCCAAAGGTGCAGTTGCCGCGCACGACGGTGTTGGCACCGGCAAAGCTCTCCATCAGAACGGCGGTGATTTCCAGTTGCCCGGCTGACGACTGACGGTCACCGCGCTTACCCGCCAGCTGGTCGATATCGTCGATGGTGCCGAACCCGATGACCGACGGGTCGATGATCGTGTTGATAAACGCCTTGGCGTTCTGGCCGGATTTGCCCTGATAGCTGTCGATATTGTCGGTGCTCAGGTTCTGATAGCGGAACGGATAGCCCGCGTTCTGGCAATACTCGTTGATCAGCCCGGCCATCATCTGGATCAGCGTGGTCTTGCCGGTGCCCGGTTTGCCGTCACCCATGAAGGTGAAGATGAACCCGCCAAGTTCCGCAAACGGGTTCAGGCGGCGGTCGAAATCATAGGCCATCACCATCTTGGCCAGCTTCATCGCCTGATATTTGGCGATATGGTTGCCGACCACTTCGTTCGGCTTCTTGAACGTCATGGTCAAGGTGGTGGATTTGGCCTTGGAGGCCGGCTCGAACCCCCGGATCGTCAGATCATCGGCCTCGATATGCCAGGCTGCGTTCTGGAACGGGGCCAGGTAACCTGCGGACCCTGCGCGCAGGGCTGACTTCTCCATCAGTTGCTCGGCATAGGCACTGGTGGCGGCGATCAGGTGGGCATCGTCCGAGGCGTATTTGGCCAGCGTCTGGTCCAGTTCCCACAACGCGCCGTGCAGGGCAAGTTGGCCGTTGTCTGTCAGGACCTCTTCGATCTCACCAATATCAACCGTGGTCTCACCCAGATGCGAGGACAACAGATAGGCCAGCGCATTGCCGAACGTGTGCATCGTGATCAGCGCTTCGGCTGTCAGAACCTCCGAAAACTCGGTCTTCCGCGCGGCGGGCAGATCCCCGGCAAGGTTTGCGCGTTTCAGATCCGCAAGCGGGGTCTGTTCCGCATAAGTGTCGGCCACGGCCAAAGCGATTGCGATGGCGCGGCGGATCGCCTGTTGTGCAGTTGCCTGCGGCGGCGAAACCAAGGCGTCACCATCGTCCGAGGCTTCGATCCTCTCAACCAGATGCACCCCGTCTGCGCGCACGGTCCGGCGTGTCACCAACCCCGGTGTCGTCGAGCGAAACCGCCGACCAGTCGAAACACCTGGTGAGCGTTCAACGGTAGATTCCACGGCTTTGGCGATCCGCGGCGCGTGTTCGAACCCGTTCAGCAAAGCGGTCGCTGCCGGATAATGCTTGCGAATGTCGTCTTCGCGCAATTCCATCTGATCTGACGTCAAACTCATCTAACAAACCGCCCTTGCTTCATCTTTTCAAAAATACTCTCGCCGAAGGCGAAAATTAGTACCTCAATACCTGCCCGGCATTGCTGACGACGAACTTGCGCACATCTGCAAACCCCGGCGGGTTACGTTCGGCCAGCACCTGAAACGGGCGCTGTGGCAGGATGATCGACCGTTGGGTGCGGGTGGCGCCGGTTTCGGCCCCCTGCCCGCCGAAAGGATCCAGCGCAAAGACCTCGCGCTCGACAGTTGAAAACCAGCCCGCGCGCTCCTCGATGACCTCTTCGCTGTGCAGCTCTTCGGTTGTCCAGGCCAGCGCCCAATCCTGCCCTTGCGGAGATTGCGCATCCTCCAACACCTGCCGCAAAGGGCCGGATTGTTCGGTATAGGCCGAGGAATACATCGGCCCCACATGGATTCGACGAAGGTGTTTGGGATGCAGGTCATCGAAATCTTGATCAAAGCCCTTGGCGATGGTCACCAATTTCAGACCGCCCAGCGATTGCGCCATCAGATGTGCCTGCACCTCGGGCCAGCGGCGTTGGTCCTTGGGCAGGGCGGTTTTGCCTGTGTCCTCCAGCTGCATCAGATAGATGACGGGCAGGTTGACCTGACTGTCATAGACCGCCCAGTGGATCAAGAACTTGCGCCGCTCGCCCTCATTCCCGATCCAGTGACATTCGGGATCGTTGCGGGCCCAGAACAACTGACCCTTAAGCAACTCTTCGTAATAAAGCCTTTGCGACAGCGCAAATTGCAGCTTGGTTGGAATTTCCCGGTCGCCAATGATCGTGCGGACCATGTCGGTTTTCAGGTCATCTTCCGAGGGCATATTCGCCAAATGCACCTGCGCCTGTTGCGCGTCATTGGCCATGGTCAGCAACTCGGCAGCCACCGGAAACCCGCTGTCGCGCTTGTCCATGGCGAGGCTGCCAAAGAACCGCCCCGTATCGCGCCCAACCAGCAGGTATTTCATGCTAAGCGCGCGAAAGGTGTAGAGCAGCCCCGAGAGGTAGCGCGACACGATCCGCACCTCTTGCTTGCTAATCGCGCCCTCGGCCTCCATCGTCGCCGCCACGCGCAACAGGTGGACGGTGATCACCTCGAATTTGCGGAAATACCGGCGCGAGGCGAAAGTGTCGGTCAGGCCAA
Organism: Ruegeria sp. P8; assembly: GCF_056534665.1. NCBI lineage: Bacteria > Pseudomonadati > Pseudomonadota > Alphaproteobacteria > Rhodobacterales > Roseobacteraceae > Ruegeria > Ruegeria sp. P8. The sequence goes on along the minus strand of NZ_JBQERC010000008.1, from coordinate 58,585 downwards.
CATGGTCTTTGGTGGGGTTACTCATTGGCAGATTTATTACACCCGTTTGTGCGGCATTGCTGAAACCGCCAAGGCAAAAGAAGAACTTCCGAGATTAGAGGTTGAACCACCTCATCCGCCATACAAATTCTTGTCATGCTTCTCGACAATCGAGGCAAACCGGCGGGCAAAGCGTTCATCCGCCTTGGCCTTTTTCTCCAGCACGTCGCGAGCAAAGACCATGTGGTCCTCGTGTGCCTCAAGCATGTCGGCCATCTTCTGGTTGGTCGCGGTGCCGATGGCGGCCATCGCCGTCTGCGCCTCTTGGTCCGTCTGCACACCGATCTCGTTGATGCGGTGGGCCACGTCCTGCTGCTGCGCGGTTTTCAGCGATTTGGTCAGGGCGTCATACAGCACCACGCGCTGCTGCGTGTCTGTCTGCAGCTTGTTGATCAGCACCATCTGCGTCGCCGCCTGGTTCTGCAGTGAATCGACCCAGGTCTTACCCTTTTCGATATAACGCTCCAGCGTCTGAGACTTGGCCAACTTGACCTGCTCTTCCTGAACCTTGGCGTTGTATTGCTTGTTCAGCTCGGCCAGCTGAGTTTCCAGCTGGGTGCGCGCGGCGGCGTCCTGTTCGACACTGATCTTGTTTTCCAGCGTGATAATCGCCGGGTCCATGCCCTGGATCTCGGCCCGCAGTGCTTCCAGTTCGGCCACGGTTGCCTCGCGATCGTCCAGCGTGCCTGTCAGGTTATCCTCGACCTTTACGCGTTGCTCTTCCAGCACAGTCAGCTGCCCTTGCAACAGCTTCACGATCACATCGGATTTGGCGATCAGGTCCTGCAATTTGTCGTCGATATTGGCCGTTCGCATCCGCTCTTGCCGGAGCGACTCGGATTTTCCCTTGGAAAAGATGCCGACAAACGACTCCCACCCGGTTTTCGAGCGCATCTCGTCGAAATCCTTGGAAAACGCGTTGGTAACATCGTCCAGACCCATGATCAGCTCGGCGATGTTGGCGTTCATCACCTCAGTATGGGCGTGAACATCCTCAAGCGTGGCATTTTCGATGTCGATATCGGCCTCGGCCGTTCCAATCTTGGCCCGCGCCGCTTCGATCCGCGAGGTCAGCCCCTCAATCTGCGACTGGCTTTCGCGCACTTTCGTTTGCGTTTCTTTGATAAGCGCTTCGAATTGCTGGTTCGACATCTCTGCTGTCCTTTTTTTCTTTAATTACCCAATAAGATAGGGAATGTTACGGTCATTTACATCCCCTTGAGTCCAAAAATCACGCAAACTCTGGCAAACTTGGGGTGGAAAGGAAAGCCACGTGATCGCAACCTGACGTAGAACTCAACGCTGCGACTATGCTGCAACGATTGGGTCTGAAAATAATTTGATCAAATCTGGGCTGATCGACCCGCATCGGTGGACATAGACAAAGCCCTCAACACCTGATTGGGTGCGGCAACTCAACTTCTGCGCGGAGAATGACATGCTGGACGCAACGACCGATCTGAAATCAATTCTGAAGAATCCTGACTTGCTTGTAACCAAAGCCTATATCGGTGGTCAGTGGGTGGACGGTGACAACGGAACTTTCGACGTGACCAACCCGGCCCGGGGCGATGTGGTGGCCAAAGTGGCCGATGTCAGCCGAGCGCAAGTCGCCGGAGCAATTGCACAGGCCGAAGCCGCGCAAAAGGAATGGGCCAAGTTGACCGGCAAGGAACGAGCGGTGATCCTGCGGCGCTGGTTCGACCTGATGATGGAGAACGCCGAAGATCTGGGCAAGATCCTGACCGCGGAGCAGGGCAAACCACTGGCTGAGGCCATCGGAGAAATCGGCTATGGTGCCTCCTTCATCGAATTTTTCGGGGAAGAGGCCAAGCGGGTGTATGGTGAGACGATCCCCGGGCATCAGCGCGACAAACGGATCATGGTGCTGAAACAGCCCATTGGTGTAGCGGCCTCGATCACACCCTGGAACTTTCCCAACGCCATGATCACTCGCAAGGCAGGACCTGCGCTGGCGGCGGGGTGTGCTTTTGTTGCCCGCCCGGCGGCAGAAACGCCACTGTCCGCGCTGGTTCTGGCGCGTCTGGCGGAACAAGCCGGCGTGCCAGCTGGTGTGTTCAACGTGGTGCCTTCATCTCAGGCCAGCGAGATCGGCAAGGAGTTCTGCGAAAACCCCGGTGTACGCAAGCTGACCTTTACCGGCTCGACCGAGGTGGGGCGCATCCTGCTGCGGCAAGCTGCTGATCAGGTCATGAAATGCTCGATGGAACTGGGCGGCAATGCACCCTTTATCGTGTTTGATGACGCGGATCTGGATGCTGCGGTCGAAGGCGCGATGCTGTGCAAATTCCGCAATAACGGCCAGACCTGTGTCTGTGCCAACCGCATCTATGTACAGGCCGGTGTTTACGACGCGTTCGCTGCCAAACTGAAAGCGGCGGTCGAAGCCCTGAAAATCGGCGACGGTCTGGCCGAGGGCACCACGACCGGTCCGCTAATCAATGCCGATGCGGTCGCCAAGGTGGAAGAGCATATCAAGGATGTCACGGACAAGGGCGGCGCCGTTCTGACCGGCGGCTTGCCTCACGATCTGGGCGGTACGTTCTTTCAGCCGACCATCGTGACCGGAGTGACTCAGGACATGATGGTGGCGCAGGATGAAACCTTTGGCCCGCTGGCACCGCTGTTCAAGTTCGAGAATGAAGATGACGTGATCGCAATGGCGAATGACACGATCTTTGGACTGGCCTCGTATTTCTATGCAAAGGACCTGAGCCGCGTCTACAAAGTGGCCGAAGCGCTGGAATATGGCATTGTCGGCGTGAACACCGGCATCATCTCGACTGAGCTGGGCCCGTTCGGCGGCGTCAAGCAATCCGGTCTGGGCCGCGAAGGCAGCCATCACGGCATGGAAGACTATCTTGAGATGAAATACGTCTGCATGTCGGTCTGATCTGGCGGCCATCGCCTTGGGGCGGTGGCCATTCTGCCCACAGGCGAGGCGTTGTTCCGGTCAAACGGGCCGGTGACGGCTGGGCAATGACCTTATTTCACCAAGCATGAATTCCCTGCGGGCAAGCTTCGCGGGGAGTTTTCGTATAGGGCCCGATCCGATCCCAAACTTAGGTCTTTTCGTCTTTCGCTATCACGGTCGTTACGGTGCGCGTCACCCGACTTCTGGTGATTGCAATCGCCCCTATGACCAAGGCACAGGCTATGGCTTGCGCAGTTGTGATCGCTTCTCCAAACGCGAAGAACCCGACTGCAAACATCGTGGGCAATTCAATGCTTCCGACAACCGCAGTTTGAGAAGCTCCGATCAGCGGCGAACAGATCGTGTAGACAAGCTGCGGCACAAGCGCCGTGACCAATCCAATTCCAATGATCAGAACCCAATCGGACTGACCGTCAGGAAGCAGCGTGGAAACGTCTGCATTCAGCATCAAAGGCAAAAGCCCTAGAACCGATCCCAGAGACACCGAAGCAATGCGTGCAAGTGGCGCAATTCGGGACAACCTGTGGACCAGAACAGAAATCCCGAAGCCAAAACCAAATGGCGCCGCCAGCGAGATTAAGAGCGTAGGAATGTGCTCGACCGGAACGGATGCTGGCGAGCCTGCTATGATGGCAGCCAGAATGATGAGGCCAGACGCAAGAAACGCGCGCCTTGTGGGAGTATCGGCGAACAAAGCCCACGCAATGATCAACGTGAAAACCGGATATGTCATATAGAGCACGCCCACCGTCGATGCGGGCAGTGTCTTTAGGGCTGTGACATATCCGATCCAGCCAAGCCCCATCACCACTCCGACCGCAAGACCCCAACAAATCTCGCGCCAGGCTTTTCGATGTACGACGAGAACTGGCAGTAACAAAACCGCCGGAACGATGTAGCGGTAGAATGCGACGGCGAAAGGTGCGACGCCCTGCTCGGTCAATCCCCTGCTGAAATAGGGAACAAGCCCGAAACAGACTGATGCGAAAAGTACGCCAACAACCGCAAGCGATTGGGGAATAGCCGGTCTGGTCTGCGTGGATGTCGTCGACATCTGCAAGTTCTAGCACAGGTTCACGACGAGTGTAGCCGAGTTTACCGGGCCGACGCTTTGATGTGCAAAGGCGCTTTCATCAAAGAACAACGCCCCGCGTCTGGAGGAACGCGGGGCGCGGGTGTTGCGGCAGCCCGGGAGGAGGAGACTGCCGCTAGGCTTTCAAAGCCTCAGTTCACGGCCTTGGCGTCAACCACATCTTTTTCGATGGCTTTGGCCGAGGTAATTTCGATCCGGCGCGGTTTCAGTGCCTCGGGCACTTCGCGCTTCAGGTCGATGTTCAGCATTCCGTTTTCATGGCTTGCGCCGGTGACACGGACATGATCGGCCAGCGCAAAGCGACGTTCGAACGCGCGGGTTGCGATGCCGCGATGCAAATAGCTGCGGCTCTTGTCCTCGGATGCCTTCTTACCGGCAACAACCAGCGAGTTTTCTTTCACTTCAACGGACAGGTCGCTTTCCGAAAAACCGGCAACGGCCACCGAGATACGGTAGGTGTCGACATCGGTTTTTTCGATGTTGTAAGGCGGATAGCTTGGCTGTGCCACATCATTGGTCAGAACGCGATCCATCATGTCGGCGATCTGGTCAAAGCCAATGGTGGCGCGGTGCAGCGGTGCAAAATCAAATGTACGCATGTGTCATATCCTCAGTCTTGAGCGATTCACGATCTGGCCCTCCGGCTGGACGGACCAATGTTGATAACGGACCCCGTTGTGGCGATCCGATATCAGTGACATGGGAAGCGATTTGACCGAGTTCAACCCCCGCCGGAGCTGATGAATTTCGCGCCAGACCCGGACGCACCGGACCCAGCCTGTAACCGGCGGATCGTAGCCGTTGGTTTTGGCGCATCGCGCCGCATGATGGACTTGAGCTCGGCCACGACCTCGTCAAGCTCCATGCCGAACCCCACCTTTCTGCGACCGTTCGTGCCAACCGCTGAAACCACGGACAAAACCTGCCAGCGCGATCCGTTTTTTGCCAGAATGGCGGATCCGGAAGACCCGAAAGTGACGTCGCAATCAAAAGTGATCAGGCCTTGCCTGCGATCCAAAACGCGGCACGACCTTTCCCGCGTGATCGCCTCGGATCGTCCGCGCCCATACGAGGCTATGCTGATCTCGTTTCCTGAAACTCGCCCGCTGTACAACACGAAAGGATCGGCAATCGAATACGGGATGGGCTCATTCAACCGCATCAGGGCGACATCCATCCGAACGCCTTCGTGCGAAAGCGGGTTATTTGACGCGTAGCCGGGCAAAACCGCAATCTGCGTGACCTGACGCTCGGCCAACGCGCTGCCGTTGCTCAGACCCGCACGAAACGTGATGTCTTCGGGCGCGTATGTTTCCCCGGTACGACGGTCCACAGCACAATGGGCAGCGGTCAGCACCATGTCCTGCGCAATCAGCGTACCTGTGCAATAGGACTCTTCGCGCACATCAAGCCGCCCGATTGCTTCCCAACCGTAAAGGTCGTCCCGGTCTGTCAGCTTGCGTTTGTTGGCTTGCGCATGGGATGCGGTCGCCAGAACACTCAGGCCCAAAAGCAGACTTAGAAAGACCTTGGTCATGGCCGGATAAACCTTGCACCGACGTTCTTGCCCGTCCCCGAACCGGAGGTCGACAATCCAAATCCGTGCCCGGCAGACAGCTCGTCTCGCAGCAATTGCAGCGAATGTTCAACCGCAGTTCCGATCGCAACGCTCTGGCCATCCATGCTGGCCTTTGCCGCCACAACCGACACGATCTGAGGGCGCGCGCCTGTAAAAGAAAAAACCGGTGCTCCTGAAGACCCGAAGTCGACGTCGCAAGACATGATCATAACGCCTGCCTGCCGGTTCATGACCGAACAAACCTGTTGCAACGAAGGCGCTTCTGACCGGTCATGTGCATATGACACCACGCCCACTTCCGCGCCCCGGCGCGGCTGATCTCCTGATTCAAACGGAATGACCGATGTGTTGCGGATCGGCTGCCAAAGCTCGATTAGGGCAACATCCGCGCCGACACGGTCCGTCGACGACTCAGCACTGAATTGATAATCCGGGTGAATTACAGCTTGTCTTGCCGTTCGATAAGCCAAAGCGCGGCCCAGCCGCCACCCGGCCAGAAATTCGATATCGGACGGGTTCACCCGCTGCCCGGACACCTTGTCGAACAGGCAGTGCGCCGCTGTCAGCACAAGGGTCGGCGACACAAGCGTTCCGGTGCAGAACCCTTTTCCTGCAATATCCAGACGCCCGACAGCCATCCATTCGCGCCCGGAATCCGAGGTCTCCAGGCTTTCCAGCCTGGTGTCCTGTGCTGTAGCCGCCATCGGCAAAGCACAAAGCACAATCGCCTTAATCCAGTTGCGCACTCGGGTCTCCGGAGACTCACTCTGAAGCTTTTGTCCTACGTGCCCCGTTGGGCAAAAATAGGGCGATCGGTGTACAGGGGTATTTCCTCAGGAAATGATGCGGGTCGGCATCAGGGCGGCTCATCGCAATATGGGAACAGCGCCCTCTGCCCGTTGCAAGGCGGGTGGCTTTGGCCCCCCTGTCGCCCAATCCAGCAGCTCGACCGTATGAACGACTGGCACTTGGGTCCCAGACCCAATCTGCATCATGCAACCGATATTGCCTGCTGCGATGATATCAGGTTTCTTGACCTCAAGTGTCCTGATTTTACGCTGCTTCAACTGACCCGAGATTTCCGGCTGCATCAGGTTGTAAGTCCCTGCGCTACCGCAGCACAAATGGCTGTCGGCAGGCTCGACCACTTTGAACCCGGCACGTTTCAGAAGGTCTTTGGGATAGGTCTTGATCTTCTGCCCATGCTGCAGCGAACAGGCTGCGTGATACGCAACTGTAAGGTCCTGATCACGCCGTTCGGGTAGACTCAGCTTCATAACCAGCTCACTGATATCCATCGCGATACCCGAGACCCGCGCAGCATCGACCGAGAGCGCGTCGTTCCGGAACATATGCCCGTAATCCTTGACCGTCGTCCCACAGCCTGAGGTATTGATCACGATGGCGTCCAATCCGCCGCCGTCCATCTCGCGAATCCAGGCCCTGATATTGGCGATTGCGGCTGCGTGGCTGTCTTTCACCTTGCCCATGTGATGGGTCAGCGCTCCACAACATCCTGCACCCTCAGCCACCACAACCTCACATCCCAGCCGGGTCAGCAGACGGATCGTGGCGTCATTAATGTCAGTATTCAGCGCTTTCTGTGCGCAGCCCGTCATCAGCGCCACCCGCATTTTCCGCTCGCCTTCGGGCGCAAAGCTTTGAGGGTCATCGTTACGGCTGACCGGCGGAATGTTCTTGGGCGCCATGTCCAGCATGGCACGCAACCGGGCATCTGGCATGAGAAACCAGAACGGGCGACCCAGTTTCGCCCCGATTAGAGCCCAGCGAAAGCGCATCGGATAGGGCAGGATCTGCGCCAGAACCCAACGCAAAATACGATCCGCCAAAGGGCGTTTGTAATTCGCCTCGATATATTCACGCGCGTGATCGACCAGATGCATATAGTGCACACCTGATGGGCAAGTGGTCATGCAAGCCAGGCAGGACAGGCACCGATCGATATGTTTGACCGTCTTTTCATCGGGCTGCCGCTCGTTTTCGAGCATATCCTTGATCAGATAGATGCGCCCGCGCGGACTGTCCAACTCGTCGCCAAGAACCTGATAGGTCGGACAAGTCGCCGTGCAGAATCCGCAATGGACGCAATTGCGCAGAATTTCGTTCGCGCGCTTGGTTGCCGGGTCTTGCAGCTGCCGTTCTGAGAATGATGTCTGCATAAACCTATCCCATCAGCCCCGGATTAAACAATTCACGTGGGTCAAATTTCGCGCGCAACCCCTTTGTCAGGGTCGAGACGGCCGCGTTCTCCGGTTGAAAACGCCCCAGTCGCTCGACTGTTTCTGCATCCGCTCGTACAACTGTCGCGTGGCCAGAAAACACACCTAGACGCGCGCGCAGATCCGTGCCCTTCGGGACGCGCAGCCAGACAAGTCCACCGCCCCAGTCAAACAGCAACTGATCCGCTTCAGCACGCGCAGAAACTTCGGCCGCATCTCCGGGTTTTACGGAAAGCCGCCAGACATCCCCGTCCTGCCCCTGAAACGGATGAGCATCGCGGATACCAGCCCAAAGCGTGTCTGCACCTGCTTCCTCTGTAATCTCACCAAACCTAGACAGTTCAGCCGTCAATCTGCCTGTGCGATATGCGACCGAGCCCGCGAAACCTTCGACCCTAAGCAGGGCTTTTCCAGCGTCAGGATCATACGCAGCCCCCGTTACCTCGAACGGAGATCTCAGTGCGGTGGACAGAACCCGAACCGCAGTGCCAGCATCCCGAACCCCAACAGATAATGTTGCCACCCGTTCTGGTTTTGGACGCACCTTCAGCGAAACTTCGGTCAAAACTCCTAAAGTACCCCAGGACCCGCCCATCAATTTGACCAGATCGTACCCGGTGACGTTCTTCATCACGCGGCCACCGTTCTTGATCACCTGCCCGCGCCCATCGACATAGCGTACCCCCAGCAGAAAATCCCGGCAGGCCCCGGCTTGTATCCGTCGCGGGCCCGAAATATTGGCCGCGACGACGCCGCCAATGGTCGGTTCACCCTGAGTCCCCAGCAATCCGCGATGATCCATCGGCTCAAACGCGAGGTGCTGACCCTCTGCTTCCAGCGTCGCCGTGATCTCGGCCAAGGGCGTCCCTGCCCGTGCAACAAGGGTCAGCGCCCCGGGTTCATATAGCGTAATACCGCGCAAAGCTCCGGTTTCGATTTCCGTATACGGGCTGGCAATTCCACGCGTCCCGCCTCCGACAATGCGTACAGGTTTTTCTAACCCGACCACCAGCTTTGCCAGATCGGCCTCAGTCTCAGGTCTCATTGGCTTCATCTTTTCCAAAATACTCCGGGGGCAAGGGGGCAGCGCCCCCTTATTCTGCAGCCATACGCCGCGGCTCCGACACGTCGAGCGGAAACACTTTGGCCGCGTTCAGCAGCCATTTGGGATCGAAAACGTCCTTAACCGCCATCTGCGCCTCAAGGTCGGCAGGTGAATATTGATGAGACATCAGATCCCGCTTTTCGATCCCCACACCATGTTCCCCAGTCAGACAGCCGCCCTCGTCAACACACAGCTTCAGAATCTCTGCCCCAAAAGCTTCGCATTTTTCCAGATCGCCGGGTTTGTTGGCATCGAACAGGATCAGCGGATGCATATTTCCGTCGCCTGCGTGGAACACATTTCCGACCGGCAACCCAAACTCTTCACTCAGTTCTCCGATGCGGCGCAGAACGGTTGGTAGGGCTGACACCGGGATCGTCCCATCCAGACACATATAATCGTTCAATTGTCCCATGGCACCGAATGCAGATTTCCGACCCAACCAGATCTTGGCGCTTTCCTCGGTCGACTGGCTTTCGCGCAATTCAACGGGGTCATGGCGTTTTGCTATCTCGATGATTTTCGAAAGCTGATAATCGATTTCAGCGTCAGACCCCTCCACTTCGACGATCAGCAGCGCGTTGCAATCGGGATACCCGGCATGGGCAAAGTTTTCGCAGGCCCTGATGCACAATGTATCCATGAACTCGATCGCGACCGGCAATATGCCCGATTGGATGATGTCCGAGACACACTGCCCCGCAACCTCATTGTCATTAAAACCCATCAGGACCGGTCGTGCGCCCTCGGGCTTGCGAAGAATACGCAGCGTGGCCTCGGTCACCACACCCAGTTGACCTTCGGACCCACATATGACGCCCAACAGGTCCAGACTTGGTGCATCCAGATGCGCACCACCGATTTCGACAACGCTGCCGTCCATCATGACCATGGTCACGCCCAACAGGTTGTTTGTTGTTACCCCATATTTGAGGCAATGCGCTCCGCCCGAGTTCATCGCGATATTGCCAGCAATGGCACAGGCCAGCTGTGAAGACGGATCGGGGGCGTAGAAGAAATCCTCTTCCTCGACCGCACCGGTAACGCTTAGATTGGTGCGACCCGTCTGTACTTTGATGAAGCGGTTGTCATAGTCGATTTCCAACACCTCATTCATCCGTGCGACGCCCAGAATGACGCAATCCGCGGTCGGCAAGGCTCCACCGGCCAGTGAAGTGCCCGCGCCGCGCGGCACCACAGGCACGTTTTCGTCATGACAAATGCGCAGAACATCCGAAACCTGCTGTGTGCTTGACGGCAGCACGGCCAGCATTGGCGGGCATTTATAGGCCGTCAAAGCGTCACACTCGTAAGCGCGGGTTTCGGAGGGGTCATGGATGATCGCATCTTCGGGCAGAACCCGCGACAGCCGCGCAACAAGCGCAGATTTCCGGCTCAGAACATCCGGGCTTGGCTTTGGCATCTCCATGGCATTCCTCCTTTTGGTAAAATTATATTACCAATTTATCGCACTGGCAAGTTCCCATGCCCGGCCTTACTGTCGCGGCCATGACCTGGATCGAACGTGCCGCTCTTTTTGCCCCTCTAGACCACGCATCATTGCTTTTGCTGCTGGTTGCGTGGCTGTGGATCGGGTGGAAAATCGAACATCCATCACCGCAGAGGCAATCCGTAGCCCTTATGATGGACGATTACCGGCGCGACTGGATGCGCGAGATGGTGACCCGCCAACCGCGCATGTTCGACGCGCAAGTCGTGGCGGCCATGCGGCAGGGCAGTACATTCTTCGCGTCGACCACGATGATTGCCATCGGGGGCGGGCTGGCCTTGCTGGGCAACACCGAAAGGCTGGCAGGCGTCGCAATCGACCTCGCCATCGGCAGTGTCCCGGCAATGGTCTGGGAGATCAAAATCCTTTTCGTCGTATTGCTGCTGGCCAACGCATTTCTGAAATATGTCTGGGCGCACCGCCTTTTCGGATATTGCGCCGTGTTGATGGCTGCAGTTCCCAATGACCCCGAAGACCCGCAAACCTATCCCCGCGTCGGTCAGGCGGCTGAGATCTGTGTCACCGCCGCGCGCAGCTTCAACCGTGGTCTGCGCGCCACTTATTTTGCACTGGCGTCGTTGGCATGGTTTCTTGGACCTGTCGCGCTCATTTTGGGTACAGCGGTCACGTTTGGCGTCTTGTATCGGCGCGAGTTCGCCTCACACTCCCGGGAAATACTCATGGCCCGAGCCGCCAGCACGGATACGTGATACCGATGCGCTATTCCACTGGTTACACTGGTGCGATGCGATACTTGATTCTCTGCGCCTTACTGGCCAGCCCTGCCCTTGCCGACCCGCCAACAATCGAACAGGTCCGCACCAGTGCAAACGGTGATACATGGCGGTTCGATGTGACGATCCGGCATCCCGATACGGGTTGGGATCATTACGCCGACGGCTGGCGTGTTCTGGATATGGATGGAAACGAGTTGGGAATGCGCGTCCTGCTCCATCCTCACGAAACCGAACAACCCTTTACCCGCTCTCTGGGCGGGGTGGTCATTCCCGATGGCATGACACAGGTGCAAATTCAGGCACGGTGCATCGTCGATGGATGGAATGAAGGCACCACAGTGGTCAAACTGGATTGACCCTCAGAAAATACCCATGGCCAGACCCGCACCCAAAGCGGCTCCTGTCTCGCGGCATTGATCCAGTTGGTCTTGCGGGATTGTCTTTTCGGCCAAAATGGCCTCGGGCGTTTGCGCATGAGTACAGATGATCAGCGGAGGCTGAACAGCTTTCAATCGCCAACCGGTGGCTATCCGTGCGATCTGACGGGCGGCATTCTCGCCATCCGATCCTGCGCAAATCATCTGCGCATAGGGTCGGCCTTCCAGTTTTCCCAGCACCGGGTAGTAGCAGCGGTCGAAGAATTCCTTCATCAGACCCGAAATTGCCGCCAGGTTTTCTGGCGCGCAAAAGATGTAGCCATCGGCAGCCAGCAGATCTTCCGGCCCGGCTTGATTGGCTGGAATAAGCTTTGTGTCAGCCTCACCTCGCGCTGCTTCGGCCGCCGCTTCGGCCATCTGCCGGGCACCGCCTGTGCGGGAGTGATAAACGATCAGAAGCTGCGCCATGTCAGACCCGGTGGTAGGGGCCACCTGACAGAATGGTCGCGGCCCGGTAAAGTTGCTCGGCCAGCATCACACGGACCAGCATATGGGGCCAGACCATTGACCCGAATGAAACGGAAAAATCCGCCTCGGCCCGCAGAACTGGGTCGATTCCATCCGCGCCACCGATAACAAATGCCAGGTCCTGCCGGCCCGCGTCGCGCCAATCACCCAGCTTCTTCGCGAAATCGGGCGAGGACATGACCCGCCCCCGTTCATCCAGCGTGCACAACACTGCCCCTTTGGGTAGGGCCTTGCGCAGCAGCGCGGCCTCGGCTGCCATGCCTGCGTTTTTCTTGTCTTCAACCTCGATCACCTGCGCAGGCCCAAGGCCCAGCGCACGGCCGGTCCGGTCAAAACGGGTCAGGTAATCGTCAAGCAGTGTCTTCTCGGGTCCGGCGCGCAATCGCCCGACCGCAACTATGCTGATACGCATATCTCTCTCGCCTCCGGCCTGTTAATGCAGGCCGGGATGGCGCCTCAGTTCGCCGAGGCGCTGCCGCCCTGAGGCAGCCACATCTTTTCCAGCTGATAGAATTCACGCACTTCGGGGCGGAAGATATGGACGATGACGTCGCCCGTATCGATCAGCACCCAGTCGCCGGTGTCCTTGCCTTCGACCTTCGAGGTGAAACCGAATTCCTGCTTGATGCGATCCGTCAGCTTTTCCGCCATGGCCGAAACCTGACGGGTCGACCGACCCGAGGCAATCACCATGTGATCCGCAACCGATGATTTGCCCTGCAGGTTGATCTGCACGACGTCTTCGGCCTTGTCATCGGAAAGTGAGGAAAGGATTCGTTCAAGCAGCTTGTCGCTGATTGACTGAGAGTGGGCCATTATGTTGACCCCATCATCGGCGGGCAAACCCGCCTGTGTATGTAGAGACAGGACATAGTCCTCCTTTGCTGCGCGCCGTGAAACCCCGGCGCCGGGGTACTAATAAGGTAGCAAGGGGAATGCAACATTTCAATGAATGCACGCTGCAGGGCGCACACAGGCGCTTACTCTGTAATGATCTGTTGCGCAGTTGCGCCGTCTGGCAGCAACCGGATTTCGCGCTGCGGGAAGGGGATCGAGATACCTTCTTCCTTGAATGCGTCCCAAAGCGCCAGATAGACATTGCCCCGGATATTGGTCAGCCCCTTTGTCGGGTCGCTGATCCAGAACCTCAGCACATAGTCCACGCTGCTGTCACCAAACCCGGTGATGTGGCAAACCGGTTCATGTTTGCCGCCGCTCAGGACCCGGGCAACCGCCTTCACCGCCCTGATTGCGGTTGCGCGCACTTTATGCGGATCGTCGTCATAGCTGGTACCAAAATCCAGATCCAATCTCACGAACCGGTCGGAATGCGACCAGTTCACCACCTGGTTGGTAATCAGATCTTCGTTTGGTATCAGGTACTCGCGCCCGTCCCGCGTTACGACAGACACGTATCGCGCGCCAAGCGCATTGATCCAACCGAACGTATCCCCCAACGAGATCACATCGCCCGGCTTGATCGAGCGGTCCATCAGGATGATGATCCCCGATATCAGGTTCGACACCACTTTTTGCAAACCGAACCCGATACCCACGCCGATGGCGCCAGACAAAAGCGCGATGCCGGTCAGATCGAACCCCAACGTTCGGATCGCAGCTATAAAGACTGCCCCGTAAAGCAGAACCTGTATGCCTTTTGACAGCAGCACCTGCATGGACGGGGTTATGTCGTCATTGCTTTGCAATGCGCGTTCGGCTGCGCGCGTGCCGATACGGGCCAGTGTCAGCAGGATGCCAATCAGCAAAGTTGCCTTGAGAATCCCAAGAGCCGAAATATGCAGGTCCCCAATGGAAATCGCGACACCATCAAGAAAACCCGCGACATCATCCGTCAGATTCAGCGCGACAAGCGTTGCGTAGATCCACATTGCCCATTTGAATATCCTGCGAAGCGTGCGGTTTTGGACCAGTCTCGCGACCAGTGCTATCGCCAGCCACGCCGCCGCCAACGTAGCTATCACCCCTATGATATAGCTGCGCGACGGCCAGGTGAGCTGCTGCATGGTCAGATACAATGCCCACGAAAGCAGAATGAAGTAGACCAGCGCCAACCGCCGCATCAGCTGCACCAGAACCCGCAGCCGCCATTTCGGCCATCCCGTGCGTGAACGAGCCCAGGCATCCCATCTAGACTGGGTCAGGAATTTCAGCAGCAAAGCCAGCGCCCACAGCAACAGGATGATGAGCAATTGGTATTGTCGCCAGCCCGGCGTGACGATCAGATCAAGCAGCCTCTCGAATTGCGCGGAAAAAGCCGCAACCATGTTGTTATAGAGGTCGGTCAGCGTACTTGGGATCAGGTCTTGGTTCATGCACGTCTCCTGCGGGGCCAGCTTGGACAGCAATGCAGGGCGATGCAAGCCTGACACTGGTTTTGAACCTTGATTGCCGGAAGGGCGCGGTATATCTGATCCGCATGAGACTCAATGTGGCCCAACTTCAGAATCTGGAAGATCGCGCGCGCTTGCGTGAACGGTTCTTTGGCGCTGCCCGCACGGTTCTGGCGCGCCTATCCGTCGCCTGAGCCAACTCGCCAGCTATTTCTCATTACATACGGGAGAGGACCGATGTCCCCCAAGACACTCTATGACAAGATCTGGGATGCCCATGTCGCGCACGAAGCCGATGATGGAACCTGCCTGCTTTATATCGACCGCCATTTGGTGCACGAAGTCACCAGCCCGCAGGCATTTGAAGGGCTGCGCATGGCAGGCCGTAAAGTGCGCGCGCCGGAAAAAACCATCGCTGTACCGGACCACAACGTGCCGACCACACCGGACCGCGTGAATGGGATCGAAAACCCGGAATCACGCATTCAGGTCGAGGCGCTGGACAAGAACGCCAAGGATTTCGGCATTCACTACTACCCGGTAAATGACGTGCGCCAGGGCATTGTCCACATCGTTGGCCCGGAACAGGGTTGGACCCTGCCGGGTATGACCGTTGTCTGCGGCGACAGCCACACAGCGACCCACGGTGCATTCGGCGCGCTGGCCCACGGCATCGGTACGTCCGAGGTTGAGCATGTTCTGGCCACGCAAACGCTGATCCAGAAGAAGTCCAAGAACATGAAGGTGGAAATCACCGGCAAGTTGCAACCGGGCGTGACCGCCAAGGACATTACTCTGGCTGTGATCGGTGAGACCGGCACCGCTGGCGGTACCGGCTATGTCATCGAGTATTGCGGCGAAGCAATCCGTGATCTGTCAATGGAAGGTCGCATGACCGTCTGCAACATGGCGATTGAAGGCGGGGCTCGTGCCGGTCTGATCGCGCCGGATGAAACAACGTTCGAATATGTCAAAGGCCGCCCGCACGCGCCGAAAGGCGCGCAGTGGGAAGCGGCTCTGACATGGTGGAAAACGCTCTTTACTGATAAAGGCGCGCATTTCGACAAGGTCATCACCCTGCGCGGCGAAGACATCGCGCCGGTCGTGACCTGGGGCACCAGCCCCGAGGACGTTCTGCCGATCACCGCAACCGTCCCGAACCCCGAAGATTTCGAAGGTGGCAAAGTCGACGCGGCCCGCCGCTCCATCGAATACATGGGGCTGAAAGCCGGCCAGAAGCTGAGCGAAGTTGAGATCGACACCGTCTTTATCGGTTCGTGCACCAACGGCCGGATCGAGGACCTGCGGGCCGCCGCCGAGATTCTGAAAGGCAAAAAGATCAAGGATGGCATACGCGCCATGGTCGTTCCGGGCTCGGGTCTGGTCCGCGCACAGGCCGAAGAAGAAGGTCTGGCGGATATCTTCAAAGAAGCCGGTTTCGAATGGCGTCTGGCAGGATGTTCGATGTGTCTGGCGATGAATCCCGACCAGTTGCAACCGGGTGAACGCTGCGCCGCGACTTCGAACCGCAACTTCGAAGGCCGTCAGGGCCGGGGTGGGCGCACCCACCTGCTAAGCCCGGCAATGGCCGCCGCAGCGGCAATTACAGGACGGCTGACAGACGTTCGTGAAATGATGTAAGCTGCCCTCATAACTGGATATTTGAGGGATTGAAGACATGAGTGACTGGACAAAATGGCTATTGCTTGGACTTCTGTCCATCGTGTTCGGCATCTTTGTGCTGGGCGCACCGGTCGTGGCATCAATTACCGTGACGGTGGTCACAGGTGTATTGCTGCTGATTTCGGGCGCATTGCAGGTTGTCGGCGGCTTCACCGTCGAGGGGGCCGGCAACAAGATACTGTCACTTATCATGGGTGTCGTGATGCTGTTTCTGGGCTGGTCCTTTCTGGATCACCCACTGCAAGGAACGCTGACACTGGCGACCGTCTGCCTGATCCTGTTCATGGCTGGCGGCATTGCCCGCGTGATCCTGTCGTTCCAGATGCGCGGAACACAGTATTTCTGGGCGACGCTGGTCTCGGGCATCATGTCGATTGTTCTGGCGATCCTGATCTGGCGCTTTGCCGCGATGGATCCTTCGGTGCTGCTGCAATTGCTGGGCATCCTGCTGGGGATCGAGATGATCTTTAACGGGCTCGGCCTTGTCTTCATGGCGTTCTTCGTCAAGGACGCACCAAAAGAAACGAAACAAGCTTAACGCGGGGTCTGGGCGCGGCCCTCTCCCGCAGGAGTGTGAACATGGATAAGTTTGAAAAAGTCCACGGGGTGGCCGCCCCAATGCCGCTGATCAATATCGACACCGATATGATCATCCCGAAAGTGCACCTGAAAACAATCAAACGGTCCGGCCTGGGTGTCGTTCTGTTCGACGAGATGCGCTATCACGATAACGGTCAGGAGAATGAAGAATTCATCCTGAACAAGCCTGCCTATCGCGAGGCCGAGATTCTGGTTGCAGGCGACAACTTCGGCTGTGGGTCCTCACGCGAACACGCGCCCTGGGCGATCAAGGATTTCGGCATCAAGGTCGTGATCTCGACCAGTTTTGCCGACATCTTCTTCAACAACTGTTTCAAGAACGGCATTCTGCCGATCGTTGTCGGGGCAGAACACCACGCGATCCTGATGGATGATGCGCACAAAGGCGAAAACGCCCGCATGACCGTACATCTGGAAGACCAGCAGATCACCACATCGGACGGCGTCGTGATCGATTTCGAAATCGATCCTCACCGCAAGCACTGCCTGCTGAATGGTCTGGATGATATCGGGCTAACGATGGAAAAAGATCATCACATCGACAAGTTCGAGGATCACGCCAGTCAGGCCCGTCCCTGGGTGTGATTCTGGGGACGAATCTGTGGATACTCAACCTGACGGGGTCGCCAAGGCGGCCCCGCTCGCATTCTTGGGGTTGATTTTTCGCAAACCACAACATGTGGGTATCAATTTGAGATACACGTCGGATTTGCGTCGAAAATGATGCAATACCGCACCAGTTGCGCCATCTTTTTGCCCGAAATCCCGTGTTTTCTGCACCTCGGCTTGAGCAAAATGCCGCTTATCGTTCATGTTGGCGCTAAAGAGGCATCCGTCAACGTCAGACGAAGCGACGGGCACAAGTTGGAAACAAGTCGACAAAGATCGGCTGATCCGGTTTGAAAAAGGGTTCGGATAGTGATTGCGCGCACAACAGGGGCGGCGATACGCGGTATACTTGTTGCACTTTTGGTGCTGACACCTGCGTTGTACCTGCCTGTCTCATCTACGAACGGGACCGAGATACTGGTCTTTCTCGCGATCCTCGCGTTTATCCTGACCTTTGCCGAATACAATTCCGCCTTTCCCAGCTTTATCGAATTCCGCGACGCGCCCCCGGTCAATCGCCTTCGGTTTGTCGGCCTGATGTCGATGGTCACCTTTCTGACGCTGATCTGCAAAAACGCTTTTGAACCAACGCAGTTGACCACGTTCTCTTATTCGGTTGGTTTGGCTGTCGCAAATGTGGTGGACTTCCCCTATTCTCCGGTGCGCCTCATCGTGTTGATGTTGCCCCCGGATGCCGGCCACGCCCTGATCGAACTGGTTCGCATCACGGCCAGCGTGGCTTATGTCGCGGCTTTGGCCACGATTGTCAGCTTTGCCTATGCGGTCAGGGTTCGGGGATGGCCAACCGGAAATGGCGCCTTCAATGTGTGGACAAACCTGCCGCTGTTTGACCCGACCAAAGGGGGCGATGTCGTTACGCGCCTTCAAAGGGATGGCCGACTTAACATCTGTATCGGCATTCTGCTGCCATTCCTCATTCCGGCGATCATCAAGTTGATGAGCAGTGTGATCGCCCCGATCTCTCTCGGGAACCCACAGACGTTGATCTGGACCATGAGCGCATGGGCCTTCCTGCCCGCCAGCATGATCATGCGCGGCATGGCGACCCTTAGGATCGCGGGCTTGATCATGGAAAAACGCCGCGCTTATTCGACCAGCGAGTCAACACAGGCCGCATGATCCGCACCCTATGTCTGCTATTGCTGCCCTTTGCGGCACAGGCAGAGGTCGTGCGTATCGCCACCTATAATACCGAGCTCAGCGAAAAAGGTCCTGGCCTACTGCTTCGCGACATTCAACGCGATGACGCGCAGGTTCTGGCCGTTGTCGACGTTATCGCGTCGGCGCGCCCTGACATAATCGCCCTTCAGGGTATCGACTGGGACCTGAACAATACCGCTGTAATCGCCCTGACCAGGAAACTGCGCAACGCGGGGCTTGATTACGGATATTACCTTGCCACACAACCCAATGCCGGGCTGGAAACCTCGCTTGATCTGGACGGTGATGGCAAGACCCAAGGCCCCGGCGACGCCCAAGGCTGGGGGCAATTCACAGGTCAAGGTGGGCTGGCGGTGTTGTCGCGATATGAAATCATCACCGCTGAGGTTCAGGATTATTCCGAGCTGTTGTGGCGGAGTTTACCGGGCGCTACCCTGCCCGGCGTAAACGGGCACCCCTTCCCGTCTGACGCGGCACATCAGATACAACGCCTGTCTTCGACCGCGCATTGGGTTGTACCGATCAAAACCCCTTATGGGCGGCTCAATCTCATGACCTTTCATGCCGCGCCACCCGTTTTCGATGGGCCCGAGGATCGAAACGGATTGCGCAACCAGGATGAGATCCGGCTCTGGTCCGTTTTACTGAACGGTGAACTGGGGCCAGTTCCCGAAGGTCCCTTCGTAATCGCCGGCGATGCCAACCTTGACCCAACGCGTGGAGAGGGCCGTAAACAGGCCATTCAGTCCCTTCTGGCCCATCCGCGTTTGCAAGACCCGCTGCCGAAAGACCCGTCAGGTTCGACCTCAACGGTCGTGTGGAAGGCCACGGGTGAAATGCGCGTGGATTATGTGCTGCCGTCGGCCGACCTGCGCATTTCGGATGCCGGTATAACGTGGCCGGAAGAAGGCACCAAGCTGTACGAATCCGCCCTGCGCGCCAGCAGGCACCGATTGGTCTGGATTGACGTCACCCTGCCTTAAGGCGTGACCGACTCTCCGTTCGCATAGGGTAAAGCCACAAGGCTGGGTGAGATCGCAGAACGCAATGCATCATCCAGATCTGTCTGATACACGGAACCCAGCAACTCGGTCAGGTACGATCCGTCCAACTGATGTGGCACCTGCCACAGGTACCGCATTTCAATCAGGTGTGAGGACATGCGCCAGAATGGTCGCGCCAGCTGCAATGGCCACCATTGCATAGGCTTCACGGATATGTCCCGCCCGGTCACTCTCGTCAGAGACTGCGCGATCTCAGCTCCGGTCAGGGTGTAGCCAGCAAAAGGAACATCGCAGAACCGCGGCAGATCCTTTCGGATTTCACATAGCGCTACGGCAGCTTGGGCCAGATCAGGCAGATAGGCCCAGGCGTGCAGAGCTTCTGGATCTCCGGGATACACGAATTGATTGCGCGACAGATGCTTGATCATGACCTGATCGAACCAGTTTCCAGATGCCTCAGTGTCAATGAAATCACCCGCACGCAGAAGGATCGTTCTGACGGTTGAAGCGCGATACGCCTCCTCCATTTCAATCCGGATACGGCCAAGCGGATTGGTGGCCAAGTGCGGTGTAAGGCCGGACCATGGGCCTTGCGTGTCCGCTCCAAAAACGTAGACGTTTCCGGGAACCAGTACGGTGGCTCCGGTCTCGGATGCGGCGTCTATCACGCGTCTGGTCAGGTCGGGCATTTCACGCGACCAATCAGGATAGAGCGGGTTCCACCCATTTACGATGACATCCACCCCTTTTGCCGCCTGGGAAAGTGAATCGGACCCGCGACGGAATGTCTGCACGGTCCAACCCGCATTCCGAAACGCTTTTGCAGCATTACGCCCAAACCGGCCCGACGCGCCGAGTATCAGAGCAGTTTGTGTCATTGATGCCTCCTGTTTCAGACCAATCTATCCATTCAATGCACGTATGGAATTGCCGGGAAATGTAGAATGTGTATTCAATTATGAATGGATAAAGCACTGACACATGCGGATTGGTCTCTGATCCAAAGCTTTCTGGCCGTGGCCGAAACAGGATCCCTGTCTGCCGCTGCTCGGCACCTTGATCGCAGCCAACCCACATTGGGGCGGCAAGTACAAAGCCTTGAGACCGAACTGGGCGTATCCTTGTTCGACCGGCACGCGCGTGGCCTGAAACTGAGCGTGGCAGGTTCCCAACTCTTGCCAATGGCGCAGCAAATGCACAGCGCCATGACTGCCTTCAGCCTTG
The DNA here is from genome assembly GCF_056534665.1 of Ruegeria sp. P8. Taxonomy (NCBI): domain Bacteria; kingdom Pseudomonadati; phylum Pseudomonadota; class Alphaproteobacteria; order Rhodobacterales; family Roseobacteraceae; genus Ruegeria; species Ruegeria sp. P8. The sequence continues at coordinate 37,768 of NZ_JBQERC010000008.1, read as the reverse complement.
CCGCCGCAGGGCAGTCGCAACAGCTTGAAGGCTCGGTCCGCATCACCGCTTCGGTCTTCGCGTCGCATCATCTGCTGCCTCCGATTCTGGCGAATATCCGAAGGCAGGAACCCGCCATTCAACTTGAGCTGGTCGCCACCGACACCACGGAAAACCTGTTGTACCGCGAGGCAGATATTGCCGTTCGCATGTATCGCCCCGCGCAAATGGATATCATTTCGCGTTATCTGGGTGAGGTGCCGTTATGCTTCTGCGCGGCCAGGTCCTATCTCGACCGTAAGGGACGCCCCAAGACACCCGAGGAACTTTTTTCCCACGACCTTGTGGGGTTTGACGCCAATCAGGAAATCATCAAGGCCATGCGCGAAAAAGGATGGCCGGCAAGCCGCAACAGTTTTGCGACCCGCTGCGATCTGCAAAGCGCCTATTGGGAACTGGTCCGCGCGGGATGCGGCATTGGCTTCAGTCAGGTCCAGATGGCCGAAGCCGACCCGGATGTCGAAATCTTGCCGCTGGATGTTGAAATCCCGGTTCTGCCCGTGTGGTTGGCTGCGCCGCAGGCCATGCGCCAGACCCCACGTATCCGCAGGGTCTGGGATTTGCTGGCAGAAGGGCTCAAGGCCAGCCTCTGAGGATCAAAGAGGACCCGTATACGTTCCGCGCACCGGGTAGTTATTGCCCAAAGTGAACTTCAGACCACCCGCGATATCCGACATCGACGGACGTCCAAAAGGCGTGGTCTGCTGCCACCCAAAATAAAGCGTCCGGTCAGGTGCGATGTAAAAATGTCCGGGTTCCGCAAACAGGTCTGGTTCGGCACTGCCTTCGCGCCTGGTCGAGATGTTCAGCCCCCAACCCTCCCGTGCCTCAGACAGGGGCAGGCTGTGGCCTACACGCAGGCGGGAAACATTGGCTTTTGCGGCGGTTTCAGCGGCACGTTCGGCGGTATCGGTGGTGATCATGATAACCTCGACACCCAGCGCCGCGAAATCGTCCAGCGCCGCCTCGGCCTCGGTCATCTGCCTGATGCAGATCGGGCAATGCAGCCCGCGATATTGAATAACCAGCGTCCCGTTTTCGCCCTTGTCCGCCTCAAGATCGAACCTGCCATGGGCAACAGTTTCGATTTTCAGCGCAGGAACCGGATTTCCAGGTGTCAGCATGTGTTTTCCTTCTGTTTTGGCAGGTTCGTCTCATTGACCCGATGCAACGCAGACGCTAGGCCCTGTGCAACAAAACGCAAGGAGACCCTTCATGTCCAACCCTTCGCTCCTTATCCTGCCCGGAGACGGAATTGGCCCGGAAGTCATGGCCGAAGTGCGCAGAATCATCAATTGGTTCGGCGCCAATCGCGGTCTTCAATTTGACGTGAGCGAGGATCTGGTCGGCGGTGCCGCCTATGATGCCCACGGCAAGCCTCTGTCCGATGAGACGATGGCCAAGGCGCAAGAGGTCGACGCGGTTCTATTGGGCGCTGTCGGCGGCCCAAAATACGACGATCTGGATTTCAGCCTGAAGCCCGAGCGCGGCCTGCTGCGCCTGCGCAAGGAAATGGACTTGTATTCGAACTTGCGCCCGGCCCAGTGCTTTGACGCGCTGGCTGATTTCTCGTCGCTGAAGAAAGACATCGTTGCGGGTCTGGATATCATGATCGTGCGCGAACTGACCTCGGGCGTTTATTTCGGTGAACCACGCGGTATCTTCGAGGAAGGCAATGAACGCGTCGGCATCAACACCCAGCGTTACACCGAATCCGAGATTGAACGCGCCGCGCGTTCGGCCTTTGAACTGGCGATGCGCCGGAACAAAAAGCTGTGCTCGATGGAAAAAGCCAACGTGATGGAATCGGGCATTCTGTGGCGCGAAGTGGTCAACCGCGTTTCCGCTGACTACCCCGAAGTTGAGCTGAGCCATATGTACGCCGACAACGGTGCCATGCAGCTGGTGCGTGCGCCGAAACAGTTCGACGTGATCCTGACCGACAACCTGTTCGGTGACATCCTGTCCGACTGCGCCGCGATGCTGACCGGCTCTCTGGGCATGCTGCCGTCGGCGTCGCTGGGCGCGCCGATGGCCAATGGACGCCCCAAAGCAATGTACGAGCCCGTACACGGGTCTGCCCCCGATATCGCGGGTCAGGGCAAAGCCAACCCGATCGCCTGCATCCTCAGCTTTGCGATGGCTCTGCGCTACAGCTTTGATCAGGGCGAGGAAGCGGATCGGCTGGAAGCTGCGATCGAGAAGGTTCTGGCCGACGGCGTTCGCACCGGCGACCTGCTTGCGGATGAGGGCGTTCAGCCCGTCTCGACCAGCGAAATGGGCGACGCCATTCTGGCGGCCCTCGACGAAAGCCTCTGATCCGACCCAAATTCAATTGCAAAGGCGGTGCCCGGCGCACCGCCTTTTTTTTTGGCCGGTCAATTCCCGAAGATGTTGTTCAGCAGGTTGTTGATCGCCCGATCCAACCCGGTTTGTTTCTTACGCCGTTGTTGCTGCGGCTGCGCCGTTTGCACCGGAGGTTCCGGCGCCATCATCGGCAACGGGGTGGGCGTCATCCCCTCGGTCACGCGCAGCATGGTTTCTTTCCAGATCTCGGCCGGTAAGCCACCACCGGTCACGCCGGACAAGGGCGTGTTGTCATCATACCCCATCCAGACCCCGGTCACATAATCCGCCGTGAACCCGATGAACCACGCGTCGCGCGCGGCCTGGGTCGTTCCGGTCTTGCCCGCCACCTGCCAGCCGGGCAACTTGGCCCGTCCACCTGTGCCCTCGGACACCACACGTTCCATCATCCAGGTCAACTGTTTGGCTGCCGTCTCATTAACGACCCTCTCACCAATACCTGTCGTCGTGACCATGACAGGTGCTTCATCCCCCAGCAGCTTCAGCTCGGTCAGGCCATAAGGTTCAACGGCAGAGCCGCCGTTCAGAATACCTGCATAAGCCCCCGTCATCTCAATCAGCGTGCTTTCCGACGCACCCAGCGCCAAGGCCGGACCTTGCGCCAGATCGCTGGCAATCCCAAAGCCACTGGCCACGGTGCGGACGTTATCCAAGCCCGAAATCTCGGCAACTTTCACCGCCGGAATGTTCAGCGAGTTCTTCAACGCATCCGCCAGTGACACGCGCCCGTAATACTTGTTGGTATAGTTCTTGGGGCACCATTGACCGGACCCGGGAATGTCCACGCAGTAAGGTTCATCCATTACCGTATCCAGCGGGGAATAGCCGAGTTCCAGCGCGGTAGCGTAGACAAAAGGTTTGAAGGACGAACCAGTTTGGCGCTTGGCGATGGTGGCCCGGTTAAACACCCCGGCAACCCGTGTTTCTCGGCCGCCGACCATCGCCCTTACCGCGCCGTCCGCGGACATGACCACGATGGCCGCCTGCGCCTTGGAGCCTTCGCGCACCTTTTCCTGAAAGATGAATTGCAAAGCCTCTTCCGCCGATCGCTGAATCCGCTGATCCAAAGTCGTCTGAATCACAACATCTTCGGTTGTGTTGTCGCCAAAATAACTGGGAAGTTCCGAAACAACCCAATCTGCGAAATAGCCTCCTGCTCGGGCAGCTGCAGCTTCAGACAGTTGCGCCGGGCGCGTACGCGCTTCGCTGGCTTGTGCGGCGGTCAGATATCCCTGATCCTCCATCAGACCGATCACCAGCCGCGCCCGATCCTGAGACCGTTGCAGGTTGTTGGTCGGTGCATAGCGTGTAGGCGCAACCAGCAGACCAGCCAGCATCGCGGCCTCTGCGGGCGAAACCTCGGCGGCAGATTTTCCAAAGTAGCGCTGGCTTGCGGCTTCGAACCCACGCGCGCCTGCGCCAAGAAAAGCGCGGTTCAGGTAGATCGTCAGGACCTCGTCCTTGGAGTATTTCACCTCCATTGCCAGCGCATAGACAGCCTCCTTGGCCTTGCGCCACAAGGAACCCTGACGGCAGTCGGCCTCATACGCGGCCTCGGAATCCCAATCGCTGGGATCATAGGGAACACCCAGACACAGCAGTTTCGCGGTCTGTTGCGTGATCGTCGATCCGCCATGCCCGGACAAAGGCCCGCGGCCTTCTTTCAGGTTGATGCTGACCGCGCTGGCGACACCACGCGGGCTGACCCCGAAATGCCGGTAAAATCGTTTGTCTTCGGTCGCGACAACCGCGTTTTTCAGATGCGGAGACACGGTATCGGCCGTGATCACGCCACCAAACTGATCACCACGCCAGGCAAAGACCTTGCCGTCACGATCCAGCAAGGTCACGGACCCCCGCGCACGCCCATCCAGCAAGGCATCCACATCCGGCAAGGTTGCGTAAACGATACCCACCGCCAGCGCGAGCAGCATGGCCGAAACCGCACCGACACGCCAGGTCAAGCCCCAGATCAGCCGCCAGATCCATCGGAACAAGCGACGAAAGATACCCCCGCCTTTGCCCCCTGATGACTTGCGGGTTTTCCTGCGTGTGGTTTTGCGCGTGGCCGTTTTGCGCGCCGTCGATTTCTTGCCCGCCGCGCTTTTGGTCGCCGCCGGTTTTCGGCCCTTTGAAGGGTACCGTCTATCCGCGACCAATGTCGGCTTGCGGCGCTTGGACTCAGTCATGCTCAAACTCTGCCCGGTTATACTTTTTGGTCACCATACCTCGACAACCGCAGTATGTAGAGGTCCGAATTTCCGGAATTTCCCCTCTCTATAGTGCTCAATTATTAGTCGCAACGACTGTGTTGTGCAAAAATTGTGCAACTTCGCATTATTTTCCGACAGGTTTTGGCCCCGAAAGCGTTTCTTACTGCGCCGCGGCGCGCTTTTTTTCTGCAGGTGCAAACAAGCCGGTCCCACCGGACAATCAGAGGGGAAAGACGTGAAACTGATCATTGCGACAATCAAGCCGTTCAAGCTGGAGGAGGTGCGCGAAGCACTGACCGAGGCTGGCGTGCGCGGCATGATGGTAACCGAGATCAAGGGCTTCGGCTCGCAGTCCGGTCACACCGAAATCTATCGTGGTGCCGAATATGCGGTGAACTTCGTGCCCAAGATCAAGCTTGAGATCGTGGTGCCTGCGACAATGGCCGACCAGATCGTCGAGACCATCACCAAAACCGCCAAAACCGGCAAGATCGGTGACGGCAAGATTTTTGTCCTCGATGTCGAACAGGCGATGCGTGTGCGTACCGGGGAAACCAACGAGGACGCGCTGTAAGTGCGCCCACTCACAATCATTCGAGGACTGACAATGAACCTGATGAAATCTCTCATCCCTGCCGCCGCCATTGTTGCGCTGCCGCAGATGGGTCTTGCGCAAGAGGCCGCCGCAACCGGCGAAGCGGCACAGCACACCCAGTATATCTTTACCACGCTGCTGTTTCTGATGGCGGGCTTTCTTGTTTTCTTCATGGCCGCAGGTTTCGCCATGCTGGAAGGCGGTCTGGTACGATCCAAGAACGTTGCCATGCAGATGATCAAGAACGTGGCATTGTTTTCATTTGCCGCAATCATGTACTGGCTGATCGGGTTCAACCTGATGTATCCCGGCGACGGTTGGTCCATCACGGGCTGGCTTGGCCCGTTCTTCTCGACCACAACGCTTGATGCGGTTGGTGTTGCGCCGGCGGATGCGGCACTGGACTATGCTTCGGTCGGTTCAGACTTCTTCTTCCAGCTTGTGTTCGTGGCCGCGACCGCATCCATCGTTTCCGGCGCCGTGGCGGAACGGATCAAGCTTTGGCCCTTTCTGATCTTCGTCATCGTGCTGACAGGCATCATGTACCCGATTTCCGGTTCATGGAAATGGGGCGGCGGCTGGCTGGATGCCAAGGGCTTCGCGGACTTTGCCGGTTCGACCATCGTACACTCGGTCGGTGGCTGGGCTGCGCTGGCAGGGGCCCTTATCCTGGGCCCGCGGATCGGCAAGTACAAAGATGGCAAAGTTCACCCGATGCCCGGCTCTAACCTGGCGCTGGCGACCCTGGGAACGTTCATCCTGTGGCTGGGTTGGTTCGGATTCAACGGCGGCTCGCAGTTGGCGATGGGAACCGTGGGCGATGTATCGGACGTGTCACGCATCTTTGCCAACACCAACATGGCGGCTGCTTCGGGCTCGGTTGCAGCGCTGATCCTGACTCAGGTTCTGTACAGGAAGCCCGACCTGACGATGGTGCTGAACGGCGCGCTGGCGGGTCTGGTCTCGATCACGGCCGAACCGCTGGCCCCAACCCTGTTCGGTGCCCTGTGGATCGGTGCCGTGGGTGGTATTATCGTGGTCTTCGCGGTCCCGATGCTGGACAAGTTCAAGATCGATGATGTTGTCGGTGCCATCCCGGTCCACCTGTTCTGTGGCATCTGGGGCACCATTGCCGTCGTCTTCTACGGTGACGCAAGCCTGGGCGCGCAGCTTCTGGGCATCGCTGCATACGGCGTTTTCACCTTTGTCGGCGCATTGATCCTGTGGACGATCCTGAAATCCACCGTCGGCATCCGTGTCAGCGAAGAGGATGAGATCAACGGCCTCGACATGGCGGAACTGGGAATGGAAGCATACCCCGAATTCTCGAAAGGCTAAGCCTTGCCGCCACCTGACAAAAAAACCCGGGCGTTCGCGCCCGGGTTTCCGTTTCGAATGTCGCGTCGGCGTTTAAACCCCGACATCCACAATTGCTTTGGCCAAAATCGGCACAGTCGCTGCGTTCAGCCCGGCAATGTTCAGGCGACTGTCGCCGACCATGTAGATACCGTGTTCAACGCGCAGTTTCTCGACCAGTTCCGGTGCCGCCCCAAGGCGTGAGAACATGCCCCGGTGCTGGGCGATGAACCCAAACCGGTCGGATCCGGCCAGACGCTGCAACTCGTCAGCCAATTGCTGGCGCAGGCCCAGCATGGACAGGCGAACCTCTTCCAGTTCAGTTGCCCAGTCTGCCCGCAACGCCTCATCCATAAGAATGGTTGTCACCACGCGCGCGCCGTGGTCCGGCGGGAAGGAGTAGTTCTGGCGATTCAAAAACGCCAGCGTGGCCTGATTCAACGCCGTTTCAGCCGCGTTGTCACTGACGGCCATCAGCAACCCGGTGCGCTCGCGATAGACGCCGAAGTTTTTGGAACATGACGCCGCAATCAGACATTCCTTTACCGATGAGGCCACCAGCCGCACGCCTTGCGCATCCTCTTCCAGACCGTCACCAAAACCCTGATAGGCAATGTCGATCATCGCAACGAGGCCCAGTGCATTGATCAGGTTCACAACCTCCTGCCATTGCACCATGTTCAGATTGGCACCGGTCGGATTGTGGCAGCAGCCATGCAGCAAAACCACGTCACCCGCTTTGGCGGTTTTCAGGTCTGCGATCATCCCATCGAAATCGACGCCCCGGGTCTCTTCATCGAAGTAACGATACTGAACGGTTTCCATCCCCAGGTAATTCAGGATCGACAGATGGTTGGGCCAGGTCGGGTTCGACACAAACACACGTGCCGAAGGGTTCGCCATCCGGATCAACTCGAACGCCTGACGACAGGCGCCGGTGCCTCCGGGTGTCGCCACTGTGGCGATGTTGCCACGCGGCACCGAAGTACCCAAAATCAAACCGATCATCACATCCGCATAAGCCGGATCACCGGCCAGACCGGTATAGGCCTTGGTTTCCTGTTCTTCCCAGATGCGCTGTTCGGCGGCTTTCACCGCGCGCATCACCGGCGTCACGCCTTCGGCATTCTTGTAGACACCAACACCCAGATCGATCTTCTGATCACGCGGGTCTTCGCGGTACATCTGCATCAGCGCCAGAATCTTGTCGGCGGGCTGCGGTTTCAGGTTCTCGAACATCAGTTCTCTCCGGTTGCGACGGGCAGGGTCGGGAAGGCACCCCATTCAGCCCAGGAGCCGTCATAAAGCGAGTGGTCTTTCTTGCCCATGCGTTCCAACGCAAGGCTGAGAATGGCGGCCGTGACACCTGAACCGCAAGAGGTGATAGCCGGTTTAGACAGATCGACGCCTGCAGCCTCGAATATGGCGCGGCAGTCCTCGGGCGACTTCATTGTTCCATTGGCGTTCAACAACTGCCCAAAGGGCACATTGCGCGAGCCCGGAATGTGGCCCGAACGCAGCCCTTCGCGCGGCTCGGGTGCGGTTCCGGCAAACCGGTCGGCCGAGCGGGCATCGATAATTTCGTGATCTGCCAGTTTGGCGGCGGCGGAAACTTGCGTGACATCGCGGACAAGCTGGTTTTGCACGCGAACAGTCATGTGGCGGTCGCGAATGACCGGAGGCAGATCCTCGATCTCGCGCCCCTCGGCCTGCCATTTTGGCAAACCCCCATCCAGAACCGCGATGTTTTCCTGCCCCATCAGACGGAACAGCCACCAAACGCGCGCTGCGGACATCAACCCGGCACCATCATAAACCACAACCTGATGACCATCACCGACACCCATGGCCCGCAGGCGTGACATGAATTTTTCGACCGGTGGCGCCATATGAGGCAGGTCGGAACGGTGATCTGATATCTCATCAATATCGAAGAACCGTGCTCCGGGGATATGCCCGGCATCATATTCGGCCTTGGCATCACGGTTTTGCGCGGGCAAATACCACGACCCGTCCAGAATCCGCAGATCCGGGTCTTTCATATGCGCGGCCAACCATTCGGTGGATACGAGGGTTTTCGGATCGTCCTGCATCAAAGCCTCCCCTAAGCGAGCTTGGGGTTTCCCTATACCCCGTGGCATGGGCGTTCAAGGCTGGATAGCGCTAGCGCTTGTGAACCTCTGGATTTATCGCGCCTTGCGCAGGCGTAAATGCTGGATGATGCCGATGATGCTGATCACAATCCAGAAGCCTTCGATCAGCATCGAGGCCAGATTGAAATTCTCAAGCAGCGAAAAGACGATCAGGACAGACCCCAGCAGGTTGATCACCGGAAAGGCCAGATCATCGGAATTCATCATCCGCATCTGCGTCGCGAAATACGCGGCCACCACGATCAGCGCCCCGAATGAGCCGATGGCATCCACGATGGTAAGAGTGTCAAAAATGGCAGTCATGAAGGTGCCTTACCAATTTCAGGAGTTTCTGTGTGTTGGGCGTAGTGATGCATATTCAGAAACGCAGCCCCCTGCGAACCGGCGCGATATCCGTGCGGCAGGTCCGCAGCAAAGCGCAACCCCTGCCCGGCCTGCAAGGGAACCCATTCCTCGCCACGCAGGATTTCCAAAGTACCGCTGAGGACAAACACTTCCTCGGTCACCCCGGCGGCATGAGCCGGGGATTCGTGGCTTTGGTTTGCGTCAAGGTTCACGTGAAAGGTTTCGGCACCCAGTGCGGGATCGAAGGGAAAGACGATCTTGACCTCGATACTGCCGGGAAAGGTTACGGTCTGAAAGACCGATGGATCGCCCAGCGTCGTGTCGATCAGCCCGCTGAGCGGTATTTGAAAACCCTTGGCGATTTTCCAAAGCGTGGCGATCGTTGGGCTCGATTCGCCGCGCTCAATCTGGCCAAGCATGGCTTTGCTGACCCCGGTCATCTCGGCGACTTTGGACAGGCTCAACCCCGAAGCTGTCCGCACATCCCGTAATTTCAGCGTAATGTCGTCCATAGCCATACCCGCGCCCTGCGATTTACCTTGTACGTTATAACGCACATGTGCTACGTGCGCTATAACGTACGAACCCCGAATTATGCAACCCGAGGCAACAGGGAAAACAGCATCATGCCAATGTACCGATCCAGAACCTCTACCCATGGCCGCAACATGGCTGGCGCACGTGGCCTTTGGCGGGCCACAGGTATGGGTGACGACGATTTCGGCAAACCGATCATCGCCATCGTCAACTCATTCACCCAGTTTGTGCCGGGTCACGTGCATCTGAAGGACCTGGGCCAGATGGTCGCGCGCGAGGTCGAAGCCGCAGGTGGCGTGGCGAAAGAGTTCAACACGATCGCCGTGGATGACGGTATCGCCATGGGCCATGACGGGATGCTGTATTCGCTGCCCTCACGCGAAGTGATCGCGGATTCGGTCGAATATATGGTCAACGCCCATTGTGCGGACGCTATGGTCTGCATTTCGAACTGCGACAAGATCACTCCCGGCATGCTGATGGCCGCCATGCGTCTGAACATCCCGGCCATTTTCGTCTCAGGCGGTCCGATGGAAGCGGGCAAGATCGACATCGCCGATCTGGAAGCCAAGAAGATTGACCTTGTGGACGCTATGGTGGCCGCTGCGAACGACAAGTTCACCGACGAACAGGTTCAGCACATCGAAGAAAACGCCTGCCCCACATGTGGTTCATGTTCGGGCATGTTCACCGCGAATTCGATGAATTGTCTGGCCGAGGCGCTGGGTCTGGCCCTGCCGGGTAACGGCTCGACTCTGGCGACGCACGCAGACCGCAAAGAACTGTTCCTTGAAGCCGGCCGCAGGATCGTCGAGATTACCAAGCGCCATTACGATCTGGATGAAAAAGGCTTTCTGCCCCGTGAGATTGCCACCTTTGATGCGTTCGAAAATGCCATGAGCCTTGATATCGCCATGGGTGGATCGACCAACACGGTGCTGCACCTGCTGGCCATCGCGCATGAGGGTGAAGTTGACTTCACCATGGCCGATATGGACCGCCTCAGCCGTCGTGTTCCCTGCCTCTGCAAAGTCGCGCCCAACACCGAAAATGTGCATATGGAAGACGTCCACCGTGCCGGTGGTATCTTCTCGATCCTGGGTGAGCTCAGCCGTGCGGGCCTGCTGCACAACGAATGCAGCACCGTGCATTCGGCCACGATGGGAGAGGCGATTGCCAACTGGGACATCACCATCGCCAACAACCCCAAGGCACAGGAACTGTTCAAGGCCGCCCCCGGCGGTGTGCGCACCACACAGGCGTTCAGCCAGTCGAACCGGTTCAAGGAACTGGACACTGATCGCAAGGGCGGCGTGATCCGGTCCAAGGAACACGCGTTCAGTCAGGACGGTGGTCTGGCGGTTCTGTTCGGTAACATCGCCCGCGACGGCTGCATCGTGAAAACCGCTGGTGTGGATGCCAATATCCTGCAATTCACTGGCTCGGCTTACGTGTGCGAAAGCCAGGATCAGGCAGTCAGCGATATTCTCACTGGCAAGGTGAAAGAGGGCGACGTGGTGGTGATCCGCTATGAAGGCCCGCGTGGCGGTCCGGGGATGCAGGAAATGCTGTACCCGACATCCTATCTGAAATCGAAGGGTCTGGGCAAAGCCTGCGCCCTGCTAACCGACGGGCGGTTTTCGGGCGGAACATCCGGTCTGTCGATCGGCCATGTCTCGCCCGAGGCGGCTGAAGGCGGAGAGATTGGCCTGGTCCAGAATGGCGACACGATTGAAATCGACATCCCCAACCGCTCGATCAATCTGGCCGTGTCAGATGAAGAGCTTGCCGCCCGGCGCGAAGCACAGGACGTAAAAGGCTGGGTGCCTGCTGCGCCGCGCAAACGCAAGGTGTCTACCGCGCTGAAGGCCTATGCCAAGCTGACCACCAGCGCGGCAAAAGGTGCCGTACGCCAAGTCTAAACTGACACATTACCGGTCTGCTGACGCGGCAGACCGGTAAGCCGATCATGCACAGGCGCTCTCGGGCCAACCAGAGCAGGTGTTTCGCACGAAACGTTGACAGAGGACGAGGCATCCAGCCTTAAGATCAATCGCCCAGCTTGGCGTGAATTTCGTCCAGATCGATTTCGCCGATCGGCATCTTGTTGGCCGGGTTTTCGAAATCGTATTTGAACAACTCGAAATCCTGCTTGTAGATCTCATAGACCAGATGCATCGACAGGTCGTCGAAATAATCCTCGACCGGATGTGCGCGCTTGGGGCCATGGCCTTCGGATTCGTTGAACCGGGGTATTTCGGACAGCGAAATAGAGTGCTTCAGCTTGGTATTGTCCAAGACACCCTGCATCCCGTCGTTGAACGCTTCGGTCCAGAAAATCCGATCATAACGGCCACCGTTCACGATGAAGGTCGACACGTGACCAGACATGGCCGACCAGTGAATGTCCGGGTCCATCGGGCGTCGCCAGCGGATGGTATCCCGCGCAAACAGCAGGAACCGGCGAAAGCTGGCGATTTGGTCAAACTCTCCCTTGCCATCGTCACCGCCCACCTCGATCCCGTAATTGTAGATCAGCGTCGGCACCAGATTGCCACGATACCGTTTGCCGTTGCGCTGGATCCCGCAGATCTTGTCGAAAAACGAGCTCAGAATACGCGTGTATGGGTTGCGCACACAGGTAAAGGAATACGAGGCATGATCGCGCACATTTTTGGAAATCAGATCCTGGCTCTGATCAAAGGCCCATTTGTGCATACCATCCTTCGCGTCATGGATGTCACCGTCAAAGAACTGGCCGTGATCCGAATAATACATGATCTGCCCAATGGTCGAGCAGGCGCATTTGGGCACGACGCGGTACACCATGCTTTCGCTCTCGGTCATCCAGGTACCGGGAAAACCCATCTGCTGTGCCTCCTACGCTGGTCTGGTCTCAAACCGATATGCCAGCTTTTGATAACAAGGAACCAAAATTATTCTGTTTATTCAATCGCTCATCCTCAGTATCACGGTTGAAACCGGGCAGAAACGGAAATTACCTAACCTCGATGGCTAAGATTGCCTATATATTGTTGTGCCATAAGGACCCTGATGCGATCATTGCACAGGCTGAACAGCTGACTGCTGCGGGCGATTGCATGGCGATCCACTTTGACGCCAGCGCCAGCCCCGAAGCTTACGGGCGCATCCGTTCCGCGCTGGATCAAAATCCGAACGTGACCTTTGCAAAAAGGCGCATCAAATGCGGCTGGGGAGAGTGGTCGCTGGTGCAGGCCACGCTGAACGCCTTGCAGGCTGCTGTCGAAACCTTCCCACGCGCCACGCATTTTTACATGCTGTCCGGTGATTGCATGGCGATCAAAACGGCAGAATACACCCATCGGTTTCTGGATAATCACGACAAGGATTTCATTGAAAGCCACGACTTTTTCGAAAGCGACTGGATCAAGACCGGCATGAAAGAAGACCGGCTAATCTATCGCCATTATTTCAATGAACGCACCCAGCCGAAACTATTCTACGCTGCCTATGAAACGCAGAAGCGTTTCGGGCTGACGCGGCGAATTCCCGAAGACCTTCAGGTTATGATAGGCAGCCAATGGTGGTGTCTGCGCCGCCGAACGGTCGAGATGATTCTGGACTTCCTGCGACAGCGCAGGGACGTGATCCGGTTTTTTGCGACTACCTGGATACCCGATGAAACCTTCTTTCAAACGCTGGTACGCCATCTGATCCCGAAGGGTGAAATCGAAAACCGTACACCGACATTCCTGATGTTTTCGGATTATGGAATGCCCGTCACGTTCTACAACGATCACTATGACATGCTTCTGGGTCAGGACTATTTGTTTGCCCGCAAGATCAGCCCAGAGGCGCATGAACTGAAAGAGCGTCTCGGCTCACTTTACGCGAGTGAGGGCATCGATTTTTCCATCTCGAACGAGGGGCGCAGTCTGTATGCGTTTCTGGCCGGCCGGGGGCGCATCGGGCGCCGGTTCGGGCAACGTTTCTGGGAGGCCGGAAGTGTTCTGGGCCCCGACCGAGAGCTGTTTGTGATCGTGTGCAAGAAGTGGCATGTCGCCAAAAGGCTGGTCGATCAGATCGCGTCTGAAACAGATATCCCCTGCGTCGAATACCTGTTTAACGAAGAGGAAACTCAACTGCCTGATCTGGGCGGTATTGAAACGACGCTGACCAAGCGCTCGCGCCATCGGCGGGCCGTTGTACGAATGCTTTTCGAAAGTTTCGGATCAAACCAGTTGGTTCTGTGCCTCGACCCGGCCAATCTGGACGTAGTTCAGGATTTCAGCGGTGATCAGGCCAAAACCCATGTGCTTGAGATCGAATGCGAATATTCGGACGAATACCTGATCGGACATGCGCGCCGCGTCGGCTTGGCGGGGGACAACAGCCCGGTCGAGACTGTTTCCCATCTGCTGCCGACACTTCGCAACGATCTGAGTTACGAGTCCCAACAAATCCGCGCCGCCGGTTTGGACAATTACCTGCGACTGCGGGAAACCGCCCAGCGCGCCGAAAACGTAGCTGTCATATCCGAATTTCTAGGGGTGGACGAAGAAAAGGCCAGCGCGGTGATGCGGCTGGACTACCTGTTCGCCGATTAAACGGAAGATCAGCCAGAATTCCGACAGCTTTCCGGCCCCTTCGATGCATAGGGTGCACCGCATATTTGCCTGCCGGAGCGGGCCGCCTAAACCCAACATCACTGCCATCGTGATTTTTATTCAAAAATCGGATACTGTGCAGCCAATTGGGCCAATTTGCTTATACTTTTTCTTTGGCAGGCCGGCCCTGGCCAGTGACAGGCAAAAACAGACCCGCCCTTAATTCAGAATGACGGGTATCTGCACATCGCAAAACCCGAAAGCCCCGGCTGGCCGCACTTAGACATTTGAAACGCAACTCCGGGGGGAACAGTTGTGCTTATAGATCAAATTGAAACGTCCAGATCATATATCCCAAATGACGCAGACTGGAACCTGATATACAAGGTTCTGCCGGGCGAGGCCAAGATTGCCGACCCGTCAGTTATTAACCCTCATTTCGAATGTATCGAGGTGACCGACAACACGGTTCTGCCAGCAAGCGGCATGTATGTTGTTCTGCGCGGTGTGGTTCAGCTGCGGCAGAATGGAAATCCTTTGGCCAGCGCGGATGTCGGTGACTATTTCTATGAAGAGCACCTTCAGATATCGGACATTCCCGTCAGCCTCGAAGCGCTTGCGCTGGACGGATCGCGGCTGGCTTTTCTGTCCAGCGAGAACTGGCGGCAGATACCAGAGGAAATCCGGCAACCCTGCTTCGCCACGATGTTCGGCGATCTGGTCAGTGTTCAATTGCAGAATTTCCAGCAGCCGATCAATTGTTGCAGCGTGACGGCTGCCGCCCTCAGCATGTCCGCGTTGGGCTTCAGTTGCGAAGTGAACGACATTTTCCGTGAATGCGCGCTGCCTTCGTCTTTCGTCGTCAATGACGGTATCTCACTGGGTGAGCTGTTTGACGTCGCGTGTACCTACATTCATTCGCAGGGCCTGCGGGACAGGGTTCAGGTTCAGGCCTATTTCATGGACGAGGACACGACAAACGTGCAGCTGTTGCTGGATGCGATTGACGAATCCAACCGGCTGGGTGGTGACAACGATATTCTGGTGGCGAATTTTCAGGTCGGCGTCGCCCATGGCAAAGCGAATATGCCGGGCGGGCATTTTGCCGTCATCGCCAAGTGCAACCCAAGCACTGGGCTGGTGCACATGATGGACGTACATCCTGAGAAATACGGCAAGCTTTGGGTTACAACCGCAGACCGGCTTTGGAAGGCGATGTCGGACCGTGATGGAACCTCGATGCGGTCGCGTGGTATTTTGCGCTTCTCGGCGCGTGCCGCGGTCAAGACGCATCTGAAGACATTCAGGCAACGATGCAACTATGTCGACAGCACACTCTATCTGGCGAAAGACCCCAAGAAACGGCGCAACCTGTTCCGCCGCGCCACTCCGAACATGAACTCCTTGGGGGTATTGGTGGAAAGCCTCGCCATTCACGGCGACGACAAGGTAGACGAAGACGAGCTGCTGCGGGCCACCGAAGCCTCTTTCACGGATGTTGTCTCACGGGTGGCCACGGCCGCGGACATGCACGACATGGCCCAGAAATACCTGAACGGGTCCGAAAACGTGCACCTGAGCAGTTCACTTCGCAGTTTCGGAACGCGCGAGGACACATCGATCGATACCCCCGAAGACTGGTTCAAGATGCAACTTCAGGGCCTGGACGCCATTACGGACCGTCACCTGATGATCAATATCGACTTTAATCGGGTCACCGGGATCGAAGCCATCCGCCCACCAGTAAACGTTTACCGGGAAACCGCGTTGCTCGAAGAATTCTGGTGCCTCTGTATCGCATATGATGAAGCAACCGACCTTGTGACGATCGTCGACATGAGCCCCGCAACGTCACAGGTCTGGCAAGCCCCTCGCGGCAACATCTTCCGCGGGCTGCGCGATCTGGAAAACCCGGCGTTGCTGGTGATCGAAACGGTTGAGCCGCCCGAAGACCCCGGAGATGTCACCAGCATTATCCGGAACAACCCCATGGTTCTGTTTTATGAAGATGAAGACCCATGGTCCTACATGCTCAGAAGTGTTCTTTCGAACATCGGTGCGACCAGCGTAAAGCAGGTAGATGTGGGCGGTCGCGACCCCAACGCGATAAAGATGCGACGTCAGCTGATATCTTTAGGTGAAAAACCCAAAGTTCCCTACCTGTTTTTCCAAGGCCAATGCATCAGCAAAGGCGAAAAGCTGGAAGACATTGTGGACATGATCAAGGCGGGTCACCTTCAGGACCGCATGATCGAAGCGGGTCTTCCCGTTTCCAAGCTTGAAGAGACGCCCAGCCTGAACAAGAACATGTTCGGCTATCCCAAAGGTGTGATGAACCAGGTAAGCAGCGGCAAACGCAACGTGCTGCTTTGTGCCTGCGGATCATCAGCGGCAGACAAGATCCCCGAACTGGTTGAGCGCATCGTCGACGCCGGACACAATGTCAAACTGATCCCTTCCACTTCGGCCGAGAAGTTCTTTCGGGACTTCGGCGCTGAACGGATCGACGCCAAGATCACCCATAACGACTACTACCGCGACGATGATGAATGGAACTTCCGTTACATGGAATTCGACATGCCGGTGCGAGCGTCTCATCTGGCGCTATGCGACTGGGCCGATTGCGTGATCGTCGCTCCTATCACCTGCAACACCATGGGCAAAGTGGCAAACGGGATCGCCGATAACCTTCTGACCTCGGTCTTTGTGGCGTGGCAGTACCAGAAGAAGCCCGTGATCCTGTGCCCGGCCTGTAACACGAATATGTGGAACAACATCACCACCCAGAACAATGTCGCAAGACTGAAGACGCTGGGCATTGATTTCATAGGTCCCCGGGAAGGCCGGCTGTCAAACGGTCGGATGGGGATTGGCATGATGGCCACACCTGACCAGATCATGGAAGCATTGGGCGAAGCGTTCGAAGAACTGGACGACCAAAAATACCGCGTGTGCAAATGGGCCCGAGAGGCTGCCGCCGCTGATGATATCAATGAATGGAAACGTGTGTTCCGCGCCATCGATGAAGGTGTCGTGGGCATCAATATCGTGGACGAGGCCCACGGCGATTCATTGCTGCATTATGCGGCCGGTGGCGAAGGAGAGTTGAACGAAGGCGGTCACGATCTGGGCAAGCCAGACTATGAAGCGGCACAGGATTTGATCGACCGCGATATCGACGTCAATATCGTCAACGATCACGGTTTCACGGCATTGCATGTGGCTGTGATGAACAAAGCCCCAAGGATGGTCGACATCCTGTTGCGCGCCAATGGCATGGATGCAACCTCGTGCATTAAATTTGTTCAGGGCATGGATATCGCCCCCGAGATACGGACCATGCTGGATGCTTGGGCGCGAGACCACAACCTTAAGATAAAAGACGCGGAACAGGGCCGTGACGAAACCTTTATTGCCGTTCAGGAACCCACCTATCTGTATTTCACATACGGCTCCCTGAAACAGGGGTTCCCGAACCATGAGGCACACAGCCGGGTCTTGAATGACTTCGTCGGGCCTGCCCGCACGCGGCAACCAATGCCCCTGATCGTTCCAAATGAACCGTTCTGCGACAATCCGAACTGTGGCTTCCTGCACCGAATGGCGACCCTTGTCGATCAGCAGGGCATGGGCAAACAAGTAAGCGGAGAGGTTTACCGGGTGACGGAATCGGGCCTGCACGAGCTGGATAAGCTGGAAGGTTATCATGGTCCGGGCTCGTCCAAGAACGTCTATATCCGCAAAAAGATCAACGTGATCTTGGATGGCGTGATGAAACCCGCCTACGCCTATGTGATCGCCGATCCTGAAAAATACATGCAAAACTGGCGTGACGGCAAATCAGATGTCATCAGCGACTACACGCTGGATATGGCGCAGGGTGAACCCAAGCCCGGATTCGAGCCGGCTATCTAGTTTTCCGCTGTGCTGACTGGTGGCGGTTTCGGGCTTTCCTTGGAACTGAGATTATAGGCCGTGATCACCACCATACAAAGCAGGACGAACGGCCAGAACCCGGCCTTGGGAATAAGGTTGTCCCGATAGTGGATGATCCGCAACGACGTCTCAACGTCGGACGCAAACAGGTATGTATTGACCGAAACTGCCAGCAGCATGAAGTACATCAGGAAAAAGAACGACTCCATATAGATCACAGGAGAACCTGCGAACCCTTCACGCAGCTGCACATGGGCCAACAGGATCACGAAAAACAGAACCGAGCAGGTTCCGATTACACTGGACGTGCTGAAGTCATGCCGATCTGCCAGCCCCTCGCGGCGCGTGACGGTCATCAGCGCCCCAAACAGCAGCATTGTCACGACAAGCAGCGGGACCATGTGCACGATGAACGCGTTTGCGAAATTGCGTTTGATGACAAAGTTATAATGCAGCTCGGGCATGTTGGTTTGATAGGCGTTCTGAGCGATGCCCAACGTCGTATCCAGGCTTGACAACTTATAGTCGAAATAGGTGTTCTCACGTTCCCACGTACCCATCACGATCTGACTGTCGATGCCGAAAATATCATCCGGGCCGGTCGCGGAATAAGCCTCAAAGTCAGGAACCAGCGCAACATTGATGTCAAAAGATGCGGGCCAGAAGCGCACCCAGACCGTTTTGTGATCAAAGGGGTAGCGGGTGTAGTCAAAACTCTGCCGAAGGGTTTGTTCAAAATACCACCCGATCAGCAACCCATCTTGTTGCGGCAGCCGATAGGCCTCTTCGATCAGGCCGTTTGCTGTATCGACCGCTTCCGGCAGAAGAAAACCGATCTCACCCTCGGCCGGACGGATCTCATCATGAACACCTGTGATGTAGCGCTGCCAGACGTAACCGGTGACCTGCACGTCGCTGGCACCAAGAAAGCTGAATGATTTTAAGAAGATCCCCGTTTTAACGCGGTAATCTGGCACGGCATCCAGTTTTTCCAGATATGCGTCCACTGATGCCTGATCCGGAAGTTGAGTGGGATCACCCTCAAAATGATTCAGTTCGATCCAAAGTTTGAGCAAGAGACCCCCAAGCCCAAGGGTCAACAAGCCAGAAATCAGCCACACCTTTCTTTCAACGCTCATTCAGCCTCCTGCCGTGTCACCTAATCAGCCAGAAACCCCACTGAACCCAGAAGGGATTGCGTGATACCCATAGCGGCAAACTGCGTTGTCAGATCGGCATACCCCCCGTGTTGTATTGGCGGAGTGTTCTGCTGTCCGCTTTCAGCCAAAAGTCGTGTTTGACAAATGGATAAATCGACCATTGGCAAAGGCTCGGTAGTCGTGAAGGCTGCAAGCCCATCCGCATATTCAAGTGCTGCGTCCCAATCGCCGCGCGCCAGCATGACGGCGCAGGCGTCCGAGTAAAAGTGAAGGTGACTGTGACCCACACATCCCTCGGAAATGATCTCAGACCCCAGGTTCAACAAGCGCGTTTGCTCATCAGGGTTGGCCTCGGCCATTGCCAGGGCCGACAAAGCCTTGGGCCCTACAAAGTTCCGCCCATGTTCAAGCGCGATTTCAACCGCGCGACGACCTGTTTCCCGACCGTGGTCCAACTTTCCGGCATAAACCTGCGTTCGCGCCAGATGTTCAAGGGCCTGCGCCTCAAGGCGTTTTGCACCGACGCGTTCCGCAATTTCAGCTGAAACACTGAACGCTTCCAGCGCCTGATCAAGGTTGCCCAAAAAGGTCTCGGCCACGCCAAGGCAGGTCTGTGCAACGCATTCCGGAACAAAGGCAAAATACGTTTGCGAGACTTCGATGGCCTCAATGGCGTCCGCCTTGCCCTGTGCTACGTCCCCGGTGTAACTGCGCGCGACGCTGAGATTGTGCAGATTGGCGGCCAGATCGCGGACCAGCCCTTTTTCGCGCGCTCGTTCAACAGCTTGCATATAAAAGCCTGTCGCTGTCTTCATGGTGGCTTTCATGAAGTTTGCATCACCAAATCCGCTTAGCGCCCCAACCTCGAGGCGGGCAGATCCAAGTTTGCGGGCAAGCGTCAGGGCGCGTTCATTGGCGCTTAGCGCTTCCTTGTCCCGACCCAGAGGGAAAAAGACATTACCGCGCACATAATTGATCTGCGCCACATCCCGCTCTGACCCGCAACGCTCGGCGGCGGTTTCAGCCATATCGAGTGCCTCCAGCGCGTCCTGATACAGGCTGGCTTGCCGCGCAGCCTGCGCGAGCCCGATATGCGCGCGGCTGATTTGCTCATCGGTTTCGGCAACGCGAGCAGCTTCCTGAAATTCTCGCAGTGCGTCGCCAGACAGACCCTGAAGCCTGTGCGTTTCAGCCCGTGCGCAAAGCAGGTCGAACCGGACACCTGCAGGGGACGGCAGTTCCAGGGCGCGTTCGATCAATGGGCTGGCATCGTCGAATCTGAAGGCCTGGATCAGTTTGTCTGCCGCCTCCAGATACGCCTGCGCGGCGTTATTCGCCCCGGCCCGGTCCAGATGCTGTGCGCACAGGGTCGCATCGCGATCCTCGAACCACTTGGCGGCCTGCCTGTGCAGGCGCGCGCGCTCGGATTTGACCAACGTCGCATAGGATCCATCCCGGATCAGCGCGTGGGCGAACATGAGGTCAGGCCCCGCCTCTCGGACCAGCGCGGATCGGATCAGGCTGGTCGTATCCAGATGCCCTTCACCCAGAATAAAGTTCAGCACTTCTGCAGAGAACCGTTGCCCCAGTACCGATGCTGCCTGAATGGCGGAGCGGCTGGTTCGATCCAGTGCATCCAGTCGGGACTGAACGATCCCCTGAATACTGCCAGGCACGCTTTGCTGTGTAAGCACATCCGTATTGCGCAACAACTGCTCAAGAAACAGCGGATTGCCCCCGGCGCGTTTGACGCAGGTGTCCAGCAACTCGGGGTCGATGGCCGTGAATTCTTCGACCAACAGTCTGGCCTGTTCCTCGCCCATCGGCGCCAGTTCCATCTTGGATACCAGCGCGCCATCGGTTGCCATTTGCCAATCCCGGTCAATCGGGTCGCCTTCGGCCCGGCTGGTCATCATCAACACGCAAGGGATATCTCGCGTTGCCGCCGCAATATGAGAGCAGGTCATCAGGGTCTCGGGCGAAGCCCAGTGGATGTCCTCGATCTGGATCAGCAGGGGGGCTTCCTGGCTGTTGGCCGACAGCAACTCTTCAATGACCTGCCGCCGTCCGCGCAGGCGGGTCTTGTTGTCCATCACCGCAAACACCTCGGCCAGTCCCGAATCCTGCTCCAGCTCAAGCAGCGCATTGAGGTGCGCGGCGTTCGGCGGGCTGACCCAGCCCCTGGCGATTGCGTCCCTGGCCGCTGCGGCACCCGTTTCCGCGCCGTCTGATGGGTCAAGACCCAGAATGCTGCGGGCGACCATCTGAATGGCCGAATGCCCTTCGCGCGCGCCGAAATCCATTACGACACCGTTGTGGATCGTGTAGGACTGGCCGGATGCCAGCTCAGCGACTTGCTCGGACAAATGAGTTTTCCCGATCCCGGGCTCACCCAGGATCACATGGACTTCGCCCTTGCCGTGGCGCTTGCATCGGTCAAATGTGGCCGAAAACACCGACAATTCCCGCTCGCGCCCGATGAATTTGTGACGCCGTGTGCGAATGTTCCGGGCCAATCGATCCAGACGCCAAATTTCAACGGGATCATTCAGCCCTTTGATGGCCTTCACACCAATGGATTCGCCCACGAATAGCGGCCCCAACGCGCGCTGAATGTCGTGTGAAACCAGAGTCTCACCCCCCGCGGAAATATCCGTCAGGCGGGACGCCAGATTCACCCCGTCTCCTGTAACGGTGTATTCCGTATGCGACTGGCTTCCGGTCGTACTGGCAATGACTTGACCCGAGGAAATACCGATGTGGCAGGAAAGCGGCGGTGACAAGGTCGGCAGAGCTGCATGTATCTCGGCAGCAGCACGCGCGGCCCTTTCGGTATCATTGGTATGTGAAATCGGCGCTCCGAAAACGGCCATGACCGCATCACCGATATGCTTGTCTATACGACCACCATACTTTTCGACGACATTGTCCACTTTGCTGAAGAATTGATTCAGCAGCGCATGCAGATCTTCTGCATCCAATTCGCTGGATAGTTTCGTGAATGCGGTCAGATCGGCAAACATCACTGTAACCTGTCGGCGCGCGGGCTCGAGCTGCGCGGCAGGTTCAGGCTCTGCTGATGTTTGGCTGGCATCAATCTGTTCAATGGCGCGCAGTAGCCGCCGCCGATCACCGACGGCCGACACCCCGATTTCGATCAAATCCTCGGCCGTCAAATCAGGCAGGATGGAGAAATCGATTTTGTTGTCTGCGAAGGCCTGCGCGTACTCGTTTAATCCAATTGCGCTCAGCCAGCCCCTCAGGTCCTGAGACATGTTGCCCCTCTGAAGTCCCCCGCTTCATCCTGGAACCTAGCATGTGCACCGCTTCGAGTCTGCTAAAACCAAATTAATTTGTGATTTTGAGCAGGGTTAATCCGGTACTCGTTCTTGCACCAAGCCAGCATCTCCAAAACCGCTCGTCAGGATATACGAACAGCACGTCTGGGTGATCTCGCGGAAGCGGGCTCTTTCCCGACGGTAAAGATATACCTCTCGCTTGTCTGGCAAATCTGAAATCGGGCGAAAGGCGACCGCATCCGGGATGAATTGCGCGACGGTCTGCGGCAGGACCGTGATCCACTCGCCTGCCCTGACCGTTGTGATCAGCGAGTGCGTGTTGTGAATGGTGACCTCGGCCCGGTCCAGAATCTTTTTGAACGAGGAGGATTCAATAATGTCGCACAAGGCGTTTCGCACGAAGGGTGCCGCCATCAGGTCACAGATTTCGGGCGGTTTGGCCCGTGTCATAAGCGGATGATCGGATGCTGCAACCAGTCCAAAACGATCCTGAAAAAGCGGCTCGGCACTGACCCCATTCAGGGGATGATGGCCAGATGCAATGCCGATATCCGCCTTGTCCCCGGCGACGGCGTCCAGAACCTGTTGCGAATCCCCGTCTCGCAACTCGATCTTCAACCCCGGAAAGCGTGATGTCATATGTCCCAGCAAGGCGGGAAAGACCAAGGCCCCCACCGACGGCACGGATACGATACGGATCAACCCATGTTCCGCCTGCGCCGCCATTTCTATGTTCTGAACAGTTTGATCAAAATCGCGCACCTGTTTGAGAGCAAGGTCCAGAACCTGCTGACCCAGCGGCGACAGGTGATTTTTCCGTTCACCTTCAAACAGTTTCTTGCCCAGATGATCTTCAAACTGCTTCAGCATCATTGAGACGGCGGATTGTGTCCGACCCAGACGGCTGGCAGCCTCGGCAAGGTTTCCGGTTTGGGCCACGGTACAAAAACACCGCAGCATCTCGACTTTCATCGCCATACTTCAAACTTTCTGAAGTTTCCTAAAGTTATTTGAGTTTGACTGATGTTAGCCGAAAGTTCCATCCTGACCCAAATCGAAATTTGCGAATTTGGGGCCTGACGTGACCAAACTGAACCTGATTGCCGGCGAATGGCTGGCGGGCGAAAGCGAAATTGAAAACCGCAATCCTTCGGATCTAAGCGATCTGGTTGGCATGTTCACACAGGCCAGCGCCGATCAGCTTGAGGCGACGCTGGATCAGGCGCGCGTCGCGCAGGCCGAATGGGCTGCCTACGGGCTGGAGCGGAAACAGGCCGTCCTGAACGCCATCGGCAACGAGTTGATGGCCCGCGCCGAAGAACTGGGTACATTGCTCAGCCGCGAAGAAGGCAAGCCGCTGGCCGAAGGCAAGGGCGAGGTTTACCGCGCCGGTCAGTTCTTCACATATTACGCCGCCGAGTGTCTGCGCCAGATCGGTGAGAACGCCGATTCCGTGCGCCCCGATATCGAAGTGGATGTGCGCCGCGAAGCTGTTGGCGTAGTTGCGATCATCAGTCCGTGGAACTTCCCCACTGCAACCGCCTCGTGGAAGATTGCCCCGGCGCTGTGTTATGGCAACGCGGTGGTGTGGAAACCCGCCAACATCACCCCCGCCTCGGCTGTGGCCCTGACTGAAATCATCGAACGGCAGGATATTCCGAAAGGTCTGTTCAGCCTTGTGATGGGCTCGGGACGTTCGGTCGGGCAACGTCTGGTGGAAAGCCCCAAGGTCAATGCGATTTCCTTCACCGGGTCTGTGCCCGTGGGCAAAGGCATCGCCGCCGCGGCGATCCAGAACCTGACCAAGGTGCAAATGGAAATGGGGTCCAAAAACGCGCTGGCCGTGATGGACGACGCCGATCTGGATCTGGCCGTAACTCTGGCGCTGGGCGGGGCCTTTGGCGGTACCGGTCAAAAATGCACCGCCTCGTCGCGTCTGGTGGTTCACGCGGGCATCCACGATGCCTTTGTCGAGAAACTGGTTGCCGGTGCGCAGGCAATGAAGGTGGGTCACGCACTGGAAGCAGGCGTGCAGATGGGCCCCGTCGTCAGCCAGCAGCAGTTGAAAGAAAACCTCGCCTATGTCGACCTGGGCAAATCCGAAGGGGCTGAGCTGGCCTGTGGCGGTCAGCGCCTGGAGATGCCTCATGACGGGTTCTACATGTCGCCGGGCGTGTTCCTGAACACCACCAACGACATGCGCATCAACCGCGAAGAAATGTTTGCGCCCCTGACATCCGTCATCAAGGTCGGCAGCTATGATGAAGCGCTGAGCGTGGTCAACGACACCAATTTCGGCCTGACCTCGGGCATCGTGACCAAGTCGCTGGCCCGCGCCACCCATTTCCGCCGCAACGCACGCACCGGCGTGGTGACGGTTAACCTGCCCACCGCTGGCACCGATTACCACGTGCCTTTCGGTGGCCGGGGCGACAGCTCATATGGTCCACGCGAACAGGGTAAGGCAGCGGCTGAATTCTATACGACTGTCAAAACCGCCTATATCAGCGCAGGCCCCGTCTGATGCGGATCGACGGCCTGCAATATGCCAATTGGTCGGAGAAGATATTTCGCCAATTGCGCGAAGGGCGCGTGGACGCGATCCACGTCACCATCTCCTATCATGAGAATTTCCGAGAAACGGTTCTGAATTTCGAGAAATGGAACCGTTGGTTCGAGCAATATCCGGATCTGATCATGAAAGGGCGGTGGGCCGGCGATATCGACACGGCCCGTGAAACAGGCCGGACCGCCGTGTTTTTCGGGTTTCAGAACCCATCGCCCATCGAAGACGACATCGGGCTGGTTGAAATCCTGCACGATTTGGGCGCGCGGTTCATGCAACTGACCTATAACAACCAATCCCTGCTGGCGACCGGTTGTTATGAGGCCGAAGACACCGGCATCACCCGAATGGGCAAGCAGGTGATCAAAGAGATGAACCGCGTGGGCCTTGTGGTGGACATGAGCCATTCGGCTGACCGGTCCACAATCGAGGCGGCTGAACTCTCAGACCGGCCCATCGCAATCACGCATGCCAATCCGCACGATTGGTCCCCGGCCCTGCGCAACAAGCGAGATGATGTCATCCGCGCCGTGACTGAAAACGGTGGGATGCTGGGTTTTTCGGTCTACCCTCACCACCTGAAGGACAAGTCTGACTGCACGCTGGAAAGCTTTTGCGAGATGATCGCCCGCACTGCGGACAAATACGGGGCCGAACATCTGGGGATCGGCACTGACCTGTGCCAGGATCAGCCTGACAGTATCGTTGAATGGATGCGTGTGGGGCGGTGGACAAAAGAAATCGACTATGGCGAAGGCTCGGCCTCGGCTCCAGGGTTTCCACCAATGCCGGGCTGGTTTCAGGACAACCGAGACTTTGGAAACATCGAACAAGGGTTACGCGCGACCGGCCTGAACGATGACGAAGTGGCCGGGATCATGGGCAGGAACTGGTATCGGTTCTTTGCCGAGAACTTCGTCCCACAAAGGTAGCCAAATGGAACCACACGCGCAGACAGAGATCGCCAGACGTGACACCGCTACGGTCATGCGGCTGTCACGGCTGGGATCATTGCATCAATGCCGGCTCAGCTTTATGCGGCAACTGACACGCCGCATGGCCGATGAAAACTGGAGCTTCTCGCGACCTGCATTCGAAATTGACGACAAAGGTGTCGGCCATGCGGTCTATACCGCGCAAGGCCCCGATCGCGCCTATTCGCTGGTAGCATTTGCCCATGACCTGCCTGCCGATCAACGGTCAGACCGGGTTATTGCCGAAGCCTGGGACGCCACCTTTGCGCTGTTCGACGGTATCCCGACGCTAGAAGACATTGATCGGCTGTCGCGGAACGTGCCGCTGCAAGAGGCAGGGCGTGTTAGTGAAACCGAATTGTCACTGTCACGCGCCAACCGTTCCGTGCGACTCTGGGCTCATGTGGTGGATCGTCTGGCTGCGGGCCAACAACCGGACCTGGAACAGATTTATCAGGTCGGCTATCTGATGAGGACCACGGCTGTTTACGGGTCGGGCAAATTCGGCGCTGCGGATCGTGAGAAAACGGCGGACCGGGATGAGGTCAGCGGTCCCTTCCAGATCGAAATGCTGTCGGTGTACCTGACCCGGATTTTTGTACGCGATCTGGTGCAATATATGGCGCAGGTCAAAGGTGGGGATCAAACCGCCGAGCTTGATCCTGAAATCGCACGCTGGCTGGGCATCGGAAATTCCACAGGACTGGGAATGGCGCCGTTCATCGTGAACCATCCCGTTCTGTTCAACAACTGGATCATGGCGCGGGAAGAGGCCATCTCGCGCGTGCGGTCAATTAAGACAGCGACCGAAAAAGACGCGTGCGTCTTTCGCGACGTATTCGCGCGCAGCAAACAGTCAATCGCGTGGTGGCAATCCGAACATCCGATACAGGTGGAAAAACTGGCGGCACTGAAGGACGACCTGAATTCGATCGACGTATTTCTGGCTACAGACGACCTGACACGAGACCATCCGTGGGATCGCATGATCCGATGGTCGGAAACCGCGCTCAGCGAAGAAGGCCAGGAGTTGCTGGCCTCGCTGATCCTTGAGCCTTACGGAGATGTCGTGGATGGGCTGTCCAGCTGCATGGCGGACACAAACACGGCTGCACAGGTTATTGATGGAACAATGCCGGTGTCAGGGGTGCGTACCTTGATCCGGAACAGTTTTGACTGGGCGCTGGATCTTGATTGGAGTGATCCGAAAAACTGCGCGCGCGCCTGGTACGTTTCCGAAGAGAAACTTGAACCCCGACTGGGTGAACGGTTTGAAGAACCAATTGCAGACTATGAACAACCGCTCGCGCCCGCGCGTGATGCGGCGATGGCTTTCAGGGCTCTGCAAGACTGGCCGGATGATGCGCCGATAGCAGAATTTCTTTTGCGCCACCCCGAGCACCGCCACACCGTGCGCCGCGCCCAAATCAGCCGTATCGCGCCATATGGTGAGATTCATGACAACACAATCGGCGCGAAAGTGATGCCCATCGATATGTTGCGCGCAAAGCTGTCCTTCTTTGGCGCGACGCATTTCGACCCTCGTTCAGATCGCTGGGTCCGCATCTGCATGTATGCCGGCGCCCCCTACCCTGATGAGCTAAATACCGCAAACTCAGATTTGTGGGTTTATCCGGAGGTTGCACAATGACTTTTTCATTGAACGAAGTCGAAGCAACCGCCAAACGTGCAACCCGCGGGGCCGGATATGCCTGGGGCGTGGCGGAAGAGGCTGCAAAGGCCACCCGTTGGCTAAGCGCCCAAGGGTTCGACGGGCCCGCTATTCTGGCCCAACTGCTCAAACGTGAATATGCGCCCTGTCTGGAACGCCACATTCCTGTGCTTCCGAACGGAGTATGGGTTGGCGAACAAGACCTGTGCCCCCTGATGACCGGAGCTGTGATATCGGATTCCCCGGCCGTCCTGTCCCAAGGCACCATTGCGATTTCAAATCTCGCAGCACCGCTGCTGTTGCTGCCCTTTGTCGCTGCGGGGGCCAAAAAGCTGGGAAAGACAGTAAAAGTCACCTTCGACGGGTATTCTGCGACAACTGATGGTGTTCATCTAAGCTGTGCAGACAGCAATTTGGACCGCGCTGATCATGTTGAGATAACCGAGGGCGACCACATTCAATACGGTCGCCCCCTGCTAAGCCGTGCCGCCCCAAATGCAGAGGCGTGGCAGATCCTCAACTCCATGGCGCACCGTACATATGCCCCTGCAACTGAAGAATCCCGACTGCTTGGCGCTGGTTCCGGCCTGTCGGACAATGACTGAAGGATCATCAGATGACCGAGACCCAAACCCTGTCGCTTGCCGAAATCGAAAAGCTGTCCTTCACCGCGTTGGTTGCCGCTGGCACAAGTGAAGAAAGCGCGCGCCCTCTGGCCGTGGCCACTGCGGCAACCGAAGCGGATGGGGTGGCCAGCCATGGTCTGGCTTACATTCCGATTTACTGTGAACATGTACAATGCGGTAAAGTCGACGGTCAGGCAGTACCGGCGCTGGAAACCCCGCGCCCCGGCCTTATCCGCGTAGACGCTGCGACCGGGTTCGCACATGCAGCCATTGAAATGGGCTTCGAAGCATTGATCCCGGCGGCTCGTGAACAGGGCATCGCGGCCCTTGCGATCACCAACAGCTACAATTGCGGTGTGTTGGGTTATCACACGTATCGACTGGCGCAGGCGGGTCTGGTTGGTCTTGGATTCACCAATGCACCAGCATCCATTGCACCTTCGGGTGGATCGAAGCCCGTTGTCGGCACCAACCCGTTCTCTGTTGCGGTGCCGGGCCCAGACGGGCAACCCGCCTTGCTGATTGATCAGAGCGCCAGCACCATCGCCAAAAGCGAAGTGATGAAACACGCCAGAGAAGGCAAGGCCATCCCGGTCGGCTGGGCACTGGACCCGGACGGAAACCCGACAACAGACCCGAATGTCGGTCTGAAAGGAAGCATGGCCCCATCCGGCGGGTACAAAGGTGTGGGTATCGCTTTGCTGACTGAAATCATGGCGGCGGCTTTGACAGGATCTACTCTTGGGCTGCATGCCTCTCCGTTCTCGGGAACGGTCGGGGGTCCACCGAAAACCGGGCAGTTCTTCATCGCTATTGACCCTGCGGTTTCGTCAAATGGACTGTTTTCAACCGCAATATCGGATCTGGTCGCGTCGATCAGAGATCAGGACGGCGCGCACCTGCCCGGAGATGGGCGCCGTGCATGTCGCCTTGCCGCAGGTCAAAAAGGTGTCGCCGTCAACACTGCTACATTGGCCAGAATTGACGCGATAATTCAGGAAAACAGTTAAGAGCAGCCACCAGACCGGGCGGATGTGGTGGCCGCTTGCGCCTAGTTCACGAAATGCAGCGTGTCGAATTCACTACGCCAGGCAGAGACTTCCGAAGCGACAGGCGCGTCGTCCAGTCCTCGCCTGATCAAATCGGCGAGGCGATCAGCATCTCGAGAGGTCATGCCCCAGCGAACCAATTCAGGAGTGCCAATCCGCAACCCGTTCAAGTCCCCTTCAACCGGCTTGACAGGCATTCCGATGCCGCACGCAAGAAACCCGCTTTCGCGAAGCTTCTTCGATGCCGCCTGCCCTCCGCCATAGGGCTCTGCCAGAACCGCGAACTGATGCGAATTGGTGAAGCCTTCCGCACCCTCAAAGACGCGAACACCCTGCGCATCCAACGCTGCGGCCAGTGCTTTTGACAATGCGATCATCTCGTTCGCGTACGCCTGACCAAAGTCTTTCCAATCCAGCATGGTAACCGCAAGAGCGGCCGTTTTGGCGGCATCGAAATTGGCTGTCATCCCGGGAAAAGCAATAGCATCCAATGATTTGGCAATGTCGACATCATTCGACACGATCAATCCACCTGCTGGTCCACCAAGGCTTTTATAGGTGCTCATGGTCATGAAATGCGCGCCCTCGTTCAACGGGTTCGACCAGGCACGCCCCGCGATTATCCCGCACTGATGCGCGGCGTCGAACATGACTTTCGCGTCAACTTCGTCCGCAATGGCCCGCACCTCGGCAACAGGGTGTTCAAAAAGGTTCAGACTTCCGCCGATCGTGATCAGCTTGGGGCGCTCAGCCCGCGCCAGGTCGCGCAGTTGGTCCAGATCGACTGTGTAGCCATTTGTGTTAACCGGTGCCTCGATCGTGCGCAGCCCGAACAGCCCTGCACAGCCCGCAGTATGATGGGTCACATGGCCGCCGATCATTGCGGGTGGCGCAATGATTGTATCACCCGGCTTACAGGTCGCCATGAAGCCATAAAGATTTGCAATTGCGCCCGACGGCACACGAACCTCTGCAAATCGGGCATCAAAGACCTCTGCACAAAGCTCGGCCGCGATGACTTCGATTTCTTCGATTGCTTCCAGCCCCATTTCATATTTGTCACCGGGATAGCCCAGCGAAGGCCGCGACCCGATGCCCGACGACAAAAGCGCCTCGGCCTTGGGGTTCATGACATTGGTCGCGGGATTGAGGTTGAAACACTCTTTCTCGTGAATGCGGCGGTTTTCCTCTGCCAGATGCGCGATCTGGTCCAATAGATCGCCGGACGATGCTGATGCTGTCTTTGTCGCGATATTCTGAACCAGCGTTTCGCTAGCGGCGGGCACCCAGTCTCTATGTGCAAGTGTCATCTGACATCCTCCTGTTTCGTCCACTGTGACTGCTGCTGCGTGACTTCGCAAAGCAGATTTGTTATTTCTTGGCGTAGAAAAACTAAGGCTAAGGTGATGAGCGTTTCCCCAAAGCGTCCCAAAGGGCCCCCACTGAACGCAATGCGCGCTTTTGAGGCGGCGGCGCGCAACACCAGCTTTGTCGCCGCGGCTGAAGAGTTGAACGTCACACCGGGTGCAATCTCGCAACACGTCAAAACGCTGGAAGGCTGGGCCGGTGCAGCACTTTTCCGGCGCAACGCGCAAGGCGTAGAACTCACACCCGAGGGGCAGTCGCTTGTCGCTGAATTCACCAGGGCTTTTGACCAATTGGCCGACGCGGCCCGTGCGCTGCGCAACCTTAAACCCAATGCAGATTTTCATATCGCTGCTTTACCGGCCATTGCTCAGCTCTGGCTTCCCAAAAGGCTGCGCCAGATCCGATCTCAATTTCCTGACATCAGTTTTTCAGTCACTGCGCTGGAAGCGCCGCCGAGCCTTGGGCGCGAACTGTTCGACCTGTCAATCTTCTTCGCTCCACCGGACGGCACGGCCAATCAGGTGGTCGTTTGCCCGGACGAGATCGTGCCGGTTTGCGCCCCGGCGCTTAAGGACCAAGTTTGCCGCGCAAACGGTTTTCTGGGCGTACCGTTGCTGCACGATCTGGTGTGGAACGAAGATTGGACCAAATGGACCCAACACTCTGGCTATGACCTGCATAGTGCCAAGGGCGGTGCTCAATTCTCCCTCTACAGTCTGGCCGTAGAGGAGGCGAAGGCGGGCGCAGGAATACTGATGGGGCACCTGTGCCTGATCGAAGACGCCTTGGCCACAGGCGAGCTGACAGCTGCGCACACCAAATTGTTCCGCACCGACCGATCTCTGGTTATCCAAATGCCACAACGAACCCGCAGGAGACCAGAAACGGACCAGATTATCGCTTGTTTGTCCCGTTGACCCAAATTGTCCCAGACCCCAGCGCGGGATAGGTGGGAACTGAAAGGGGGGCGAAAGATTGCCCAAAACACCGGGCACTTATTCTCGTCAAACTCGAACGCTTGGTCCCAACTTTGCATGTTCAATCATGTTTGGACACACACGAAAAACTGTCAGAGCGCTTCCGCAATCGTGGCCACTCGGTTTAGCCAGCGACACATGGAGGGTCACAGTGCACCGCGCCCGTCGAAGAAAGGCTGCGTCAAACGGGTTTAGTCGGTCTCAGCTTTTGGCTTTGCCTGCGACCTTGGAGGCAGCTTCCATGTTTTCGCCGATGATGTCTGCTTCTGTTTCGCTTACGTATTTTGCGCAGCGCGACACCATTTCGAACCATTCACGTGCGTCTTCCACCATTCGTTCCATGGAATGGCGTTGCCATTCGGCGACGGCTTGCATCGTTTTGCTTGGATCTGGGTTGTCGCCAAACGTAGCTTCCCGGGCAGTTTGCAGCGCGGTGCGTGCAGCCTCATGGCGGCGCTTGAACCAGAGGCGGGAGTATTCCTCCGCCTCGCTCAGCAGGTGGTCCTGCGCTTTCCAAAACTGCTCGATCTGCGGCGTCACCGCGGAGTTCATGGACATCATGCCCTGCATGGATTTCAACACGTCGGTAAGGGCTTCCTGTGTCTCGATTTCGGCTGATTTTGTGGGCATGTGAACTCTCCCTGGAAAAGAAGACGGTGATTAATTTTACCACACCCAGAGGTGCACTCACATTAACCGAGATCAAATTCACTGGGTAATTCGCGCCGTCGTTTCACAATACGCCCGTCCACAACATACACGGTCGGTTGATATCAACTCATCTGGGCGACTGACCGTCTGAACATAACCAGACTTGTCATCAACAGGGCCAGACCCAACACAGCCATCCAAACGAATTCCGGCCAGACCGTTTCGATTCCAGCACCTTTGAAAACAATTGCTTGGCTGGCTGACATATAGTGGCGCGATGGCAGAAACAGCGTTCCGGCTTGCAACCAGCCTGGTTGCCCCTCGACGGGTGTTTCTCCTCCGGACAGCATCAGCATTGGCAGGACAATCAGCATGACCAGAAGCGCAAATTGCGCCATTGAGCGCGCGATCGTCGCCAGAAATACCCCAAGCGCCGTAGCTGTAAACAGAAAAAGTGCGGTTCCAAATAGGAACAGTGTCTTTGATCCGGCGATACGAATGTCCAACGAACCCTGCATGACAAAAGTCAGCGATAACCCCGCGGCGATCAGAACAACGGCCGCATTGGCCCAGATTTTGGCCATCGCAATGTCGAGCGGAGTTAGCGGCATGGCGAGCAGATGCTCAATTGTTCCATGCTCTCTCTCCCGGATCATGGCAGCGCCGGTCAGGATGGTCGTGAGCCACATGATCTGACCGATCAGCGCAACGATGCCCGCAAAACGCACCGTATCTCTGTTTGGGTTGAAGGCACTTCTCAGAATGACATTGATTGCGGGAGGATCTACGAGGTCGACACCAACTGCAAAGCGATGGATTTCAGCGCTCAATATATTGGTGATGTAATTGGCGCCAATACCTGCCTGCTCCATAGCCGTGGCGTCTATCAGAACCTGTATCTCTGGTGTGCTTCTGGCACGCAGGTCTTTTTCAAAACCTGGAGGAATGGCAACGATGAAGATAAACCGCCCGGCATCCATGTGCGCTGGACCGGTCCCCGGTTCAATTTGCACGACCGGTTGAAACTCCGGTGGGAAAAACGCAGTGGCAAGGGTGCGCGATAATAGAGAGTTATCCTCATCTGCAAATGCGATTGAGGCGTTATTCACCGAGCTTGCAACGCCTGTTGCTTCCATGATCGGAGCCAGCGTGAATGACCAGACCAGCAAGGCCATCATCACCCAATCGCGGCGCAGGCTCATCATTTCCTTCAACCCCAGCCAGAATATGCAAAAAAGGCGCTGCATTCACTTCTCCTGCGCGCGCAGGCAAAGGGCGGCGGCGAGTGTCAGCACTGGACCGAAACAGGCAAGCGCAAGAATGTCCGGGGCAAGTGATTCCCACCCTAAGCCCTTGGTGAACGCGCCGACGTTCAGGTGCAGAAAATAGGAAGATGGCCAGAGCGAGCCGATGAACTGAGCCCCCCCTTCCAAAGTGGAAACGGGCTGCAACAGGCCCGAGAACTGGATGGTCGGCACAACCGAGGCGATGGCTGTCGCAAATGTCGCTGCCACTTGGCTGGATGTCATTGTGGCAATCAGCAATCCATAGGACGTCGTTGCCCAGATATACAAAAACGCACCAACCGCTAGCGGAATGGGATCGCCTTTGAGCGGCACACCGAAGACGAAAATGGTCATCGCTGCCAGCAAAAGAAAGTTTGCAAAAGCAATTGCAATATAGGGAATTTGCTTACCAATCAGGAATTCGAGCCGGGTTGTCGGTGTTACGTAGAAATTCACCACAGATCCCAGCTCACGCTCACGCGCGACACTGACCGCCGTCAAGACGGCCGGCAACATGATAAGCAAAATCGCCGGCATGGCCGGGGCCATTGCTGCAATGCTTTCAAAACTCTGATTGTAGCGAAATCGCGGTTCTATCCGGGCAATCTCGAAGTCCCGTTGCCCCGTCTTTCGGGCGTGTTCGTCCAGAAAGGACTGATGCAGTCCCGCGACATATCCTTCAACGGTCTCGCCTTTAAACGGAATGGCACCATCGACTGTCGCGAGGACCTGTGTCGGCTCGCCTGTGCGCAGCTTACGACCGAAGTTCGGTGGCAACTCTAAGACCAGTGAAACGTCTCCTGCCTGGAGCCGGTTGTGGCCTTCCATAGCGCTTTCCAATGGCGGCGTGGGTTTGAAATAGGACGACCCCGCGAACTCAGTTGCATAGGCACGGCTCTCAGGACCCTGAGAAAGGTCTAGAACGGCAAAGTCCAGTTCATCAATGTCAAGCGTGATGCCAAAGCAGAAAACCAACATCAAAATGGCTGACCCAAGAAACGCGAAGGCAAGGCGCACAGGATCGCGCGCCACCTCGACGGCCTCGCGTCGCGTATAGGCCAGTGCGCGCCCGACACTGCCACCGACGTGTTTGGAATTGGTGGCCAAATCAACTCTCGGTGCTTCAACCGGCGCCGGTCTTTCTGCCGCCTCCAGAATTGAGATGAACGCAGCCTCAAGGCTGTCGGCGCTTTCAGCGGCGATCAGTTCGGCTGGTGTGCCTTCTGCCAAGACCTGGCCTGCGTGCATGAACGAAACACGGTCACATCGTTCTGCTTCTGCCATGAAATGGGTGGAGACAAAGATCGTTACCGCGTCTTGTCGGGACAACTCGACGAGCAAGGCCCAAAACGTATCTCGCGCCTCTGGGTCCACTCCGGATGTCGGCTCATCCAGTATTAGCACACGCGGGCGATGGATGATCGCAACCGCCAGCGACAGGCGCTGTTTGATCCCAAGGGGCAGGGCGGCCGCAAGGGTATCACGATGCGTGCCGAGTCCGAATCGTTCCGTCAGTTCCGAAATGCGCGCGTCGCGGTCAGGGATTGCGAAAATCCGGGCGTGCAACTGAAGGTTCTGATACACTGACAATTCACCGTACAATGAAAACGCCTGGCTCATGTACCCAATCTCGCGGCGCACCTTTCGATCCCTGGCGTCAACGGGTTTGCCGAATAACAATGCCTCGCCTGAGCTTGCAGGCAGCAAACCGGTCAACATTTTCATCGTCGTGGATTTTCCGCATCCGTTTGATCCCAGAAACCCGAAAATCTCTCCGCGATTGATCGAGAAATCAACGTTGTTCACGGCGATGAAATCGCCAAAGCGCCGTGTCAGCCCGCGTGCAGTAATCACGGGATCCGTTTTGATCTGTCGAACGATTGATTGACCCGGCGCTGAACCAGATGCCTCGTCTGCCCGCAAGCGTCGGTACGCAGTTTCGAAGTCCTTATCGGCACGCTTCAATTCGGCGGGTTTACCCTGAAAGATGACGCGACCTGCGTCCATCGCGACGATCCAGTCAAAGCCTTCGGCCTCCTCCATATAGGCTGTAGACACAAGGACAGAGAGCTTGGGGTTTTCCGTTCGGATAGCGTCGATCAATGCCCAGAATTGTCGACGCGACAACGGATCAACCCCGGTTGTTGGCTCATCCAGAACCAGGAGTTTGGGGTCATGAATCAACGCACAGCACAGGCCAAGCTTCTGTTTCATTCCACCAGAAAGCCTGCCCATCAGGCGATCCTCAAATGGTGCAAGCGCGGTCGCTGTCAGCAATGCGGTGATCCGGGCGTCACGCTCGTCGTGCCCCTGTCCGAAAAGGCCCGAGAAGAACTCCAAATTTTCGCGTACCGACAGTTCCGAATAGAGATTCCGACCCAAACCTTGCGGCATGAATGCGATCGCAGGGCATATGCGTCTACGATGAGTGGGCTCATCAATCGCTCCGCCCAGAACGTCGATTGATCCGGATTGAAGCTTCTTTGCACCGGTGATCAACCCAAGCAATGTGGACTTGCCCACCCCGTCTGGGCCAATGAAGCCGACAAGCTGTCCGGTTGGAAGGTCCAAGGTTACAGAGTTCAACGCGATGTGTTTTCGATACCTGTGTGTAACACCGGCAATTCGAAACTCTGACGAGGCGACTGTGGCATTCATTCGAACAGCTCTTGCGGGATGGGCTGTTCAAGCGCCTCGGGCCATGCGCTGGTGGGATCGATCCGAATCACGGCAATGCCGCGCAGGCCCGTTTTTACGTGTTCAATCCGGCTTTCAACCAGGTCTTGGGGGATACGAACGCGGACACGAAAGACCAGTTGCTCGCGTTCATCCAGAGTCTCGACTTGTTTGGGCGTGAATTGCGCTTCGGGAGAAACAAAGCTGACATATGCAGGTGTGGCGTATTCGGGTAAAGCATCAAGCACGATGCGAGCTTCGGCTCCAATCGGCAACAGCCCGGCTTCCCGAGCAGGAAGGAAAACTTCCATATACACGTTCTCGAGACTGAGAAGGGTCAGGATCGGTTCACCCGCTCCGACGACCTCGCCCGGCTCTGCCAATCGATAAAGAACGCGACCCGGCATTGGTGCCAACAAGGAACTGTCTTCGATTTGCGCCTCAATCCTGCGCACCTCGGCTTCTGCAGCGGCAATCCGGCTTTCTGCGGTTGCAACTCGGGCATTGGCGGCACCCAACACAGCAGACGCAACTTGGTGGATGGTTTCACGTTCCTCAAAAACTGTCTTAGAGATATTGTTCCCGGTCAGAAGCGCTGTAGCACGTTCAAGTTCCTGCGCCGCCCGACGTTGCTCACTTTGGCGTTGCAGAACCAAGGCTTCAGCTTCTGCTTTTGTCTGGCGCGCCAAGGCTACCTCGGCTTTTGCCCGGTCCAGCGCTGCAGACAGTTCATCTATGTCCATCCTGGCAAGTACATCACCGGCGGCGACCATGCCGCCTTCAGGTGCCAGAACTTTGGCAACACGCCCGGCGATCGTTGGCGCAATTTCAACCTGCTCTGCCTCAATCCTTCCATTACCCTGTACGAAGCCACTCGGCAATTGATCACCGTCTTGGTAGATGACGGAGTAAATAACCGCGCCAGCAACCACGATGACTACCAGAGCCAAAAAGATGGGTGAACTCTTCTTCATAGCTTTTGCCAGGTCGTTGAATGCGACGGTCAGTCTAGTGCCTGGCAGGATTGGGGACTTTGCGATGGATCAAGCGTTTCCAAAGCATGTTTGGGGGAATGGACGTGTCCTGTTTTCGTGCCGCCCCAGGTGCTCGTTCAGCCTCTGTTGCGCATTCATCACAGGGTGAATTGCGTCCCTAATGCTTCCAGAGTGCTTCGAGTTGAGTTGGTGCGAACGCAGAAAGCGCCCCTTTGGGCGCTAAGTGTTTGATATCTGACTGGAAGTATTGGTTGCGGGAGCAGGATTTGAACCTGCGACCTTCAGGTTATGAGCCTGACGAGCTACCGGGCTGCTCCATCCCGCGTCAGAGTCAGATTT
>NZ_JBQERC010000007.1:0-144027 GCF_056534665.1 Ruegeria sp. P8 | reverse complement strand
CTTCTACAATCCGCGCCGAAGACACTCGGCCTTAGGCTGGAAAAGCCCCGTCGCTTTCGAAAGGAAAGTGGCTTAAACGAGCACTTGGAGCAGCACGAATACGTGACAGGTCCAAATTACCTCTTGCGGTTTGGGCGTCTACACATGTTGCAAACTTAAATGAGATTAGCATAGTCAGTGCTGACGAGCCGATTATCCAGCCAATCTGGCAAACTGTTGAAATGGAGAGAGTCCAGGCGTGAACTGACCTTTGCGGATCATGTTGACCAGTTCGATACCAGCCAAGGCAGATGCTGCTGAAGCGAACGACTTGAATCCCAGCATGGGCCTGATCCGACGTTTGATGAAACGGGAAGTTTTAGCGCAGTTCATACGAAAAAGTTGGCGGCACACCTGGCAAATTCTTTGTAGCCTTATCGCGATTCGATGTGGATTATGTTAAAGTAACTGCGGCTTTCGTGGACGAAGTTATTATGCTAGTACACCTTGTTTTTCTAGGTTTCTTGCGGCTTAGGTCTAGCCTCATCGCTATTGTGATGTTCGGACCTGCTATTGTACTGGCGGACGTATCTGATGTCAGACGTATGGCGCTTGTCATAGGAAATTCGCAGTATGAGTACGTTTCGAATATTCCGAACTCGGCAAATGACGCCCGGGATATAGCAGCAGCGCTTGGTCGGATAAGTTTTAATGTGACCGAATTATACGATCTCGACTATCGCCAAATGCGGCTGGCCCTTCGGGATTTTTCCGACAAGGCTGCGACGGCCGACGTGGTATTGGTCTATTTTGCGGGTCATGGCATCGAAATAGACAACACCAATTACCTGATTCCCACCAACGCGGAACTCAAAAGCGACAAGGATGTGGAATTCGAGGCTATTCGGCTGGACTCGGTACTAAATTCGGTATCGACGGCGAAAGGTCTCAAACTTGTTCTTATTGACGCCTGCCGAAACAATCCGTTCCTTTCTGATATGGAGCGCACAACCGCGACGCGGTCGATCGGGCGCGGATTGAGCAGTATTGACCCCGGAGGTGTTCTGGTCGGCTATTCTGCGCGCGGTGGAACTTTGGCTTTGGATGGAAAAGGTCGCAACAGCCCATATGCCGAAGCCCTGCTTGAACATATTGAGGTTCCCGGGCTGGAACTTGGGAAATTGTTTCGCAAAGTCCGGGATTCAGTCTTTAAACTTACCGATGGGTACCAAGAGCCCTTCACTTATGGCTCATTGCCAGGGCGGGATATATTCCTTGTCCCTGCAGCGGCCAAGGTGCCTTCCATTTTAAAAGAAACGCCTGCGCCTGTTGCCGAGTCCTCGCCTGAAGATGAGCGTGAAAAATCTGCCCAACGCGTTCTGCGCGAAGCGTTAAAGTTGGATGATCAAACGGTCAAGTTGGGCGCTTTGAAGATGATCGCGCAGCTCTATCCAAATACACGCGCTGGTCAATATGCGGCTGACGTAGCCGATGTGCTCAGCCGTTCACAACCGATTAAGAACAACGCCAGCGTGCCTACAGAGTCTGCTGCCGCGTCCCAAAGCCCGATCAACACGACGAACCAGGAGAACGTCGCGGGGCAACAACCAGATCCAGCCCTTGTGGCAGAAAAGGATCTTAATCTCAGCCAAAACGACTATCGCAACATTCAACGTGGTCTGAATTTCCTAGGGTATTCAGCCGGGCCTGTTGATGGGATATTCGGTACGCGCTCTCGTGCGGCACTAAAGCAATTTCAGAGCAAAAGCGGTTCGACCAGAACGGGGTATCTGACAGCGCAAAGCCTTGCTGTGTTAAAGAACGTCGCAAAGCCGCCACCCTCGGCGCACAGCGAGGAACAAACGAGCGGCGAAACGCTTGCTGCCTTGCCGAAGACGACCCAAACCGGCGCAGTAGCGAACAGCTACCATGGGGATTACTCAATCGTGGTCAGAAGACGACCCAATCCAAACTACAATGACCCTGAGCTTGCTAAGGATCGGCCCAAAATAGTGTTGCAGATGGTGTACCGGAAGTCGTCCGCCGGGTTTCAGATGATCAGCGCTCAGGATCTGACGGAAGGTGGTGAAAATCGACCAAAACGATTTCGCGCATCGTTATCAGAAAAGGGGCGGTTGCGTATTTCGGGAAATACAGGGTACCTGTTTGGTAAAGTAAGAATTGTCCCCTTCTCGATTACTCAGAGAATTCCTGCAGACTTTTCCAAGGGGCAAACCCTCCACTCCAACCAAGGCCAGTTCGACAAAGCCTTTTTCATGGATGTGACGATAACAAAACGTTGAAACTCACAACACGAAGTATTCGCAGCTACTCGGGTACGCGCCTGTTGAGTTCAACTACTTGAATTTCTGTCTCGCCATCATCGTGAATGAAACTCGCAGCCACTGGCCATCGTCGTTCAGCGTCCACAGTTTTTGCCGTCGCCATGGTCATATAAATGGGACGAAACCCATCGGCATCCGGTGCTAGGGTCTTGATCCAGCTTTCCAGGCGTGCAGCGACATTTATCGTATCACCGATGACGTTATAATGCATGGATCCGCTGACACCCAGTGTGCCACCGATTGCTTCTCCGCTGTTCAGCGCAATCCGTAGCTTGTATGCACGTTGATTTCGAAAAGTGTTATTAAGTGATGCCACGGCTTCGCGCATGGCGTTGGCACAACGTAGTCCGGCCTGCGCGTCCGATTGCCTTTGCTCGCGTGTTTCGCTTGGAATTGGCGCGCCAAACACAACCAGTATGCCGTCTCCTGTATATTTCTCGACAAACCCACCATGCGCGCGAGCGATTTCACCCAGCCGATCAAGAATTCGCGCGATCCACGTCATAAACTCGTCTGCATCCATCGCATTCCCGGCGAGGGTCGACCCTTCAATATCCGCAAGCAGCGCCGTTACATACAGCTGTCGAGATCGGGGCTTTCCACCCGACATTAGATTTTTGCGCTGCTTCCAGATCTCAGCTGACAACTCTTCGGACAGATGAGATGAAAAAACCTGTGCGATCGCGCGTCTTTGGTTGCGCGAAAAGCCTGAGATGATCCCAAAGCCGAAAAGAAACCCGAAAGTCCAGCCCAGCAGAGAAGGCGCGACAGGCATTAACAACGCGAACTGTTGAAACATGGACAACGTAATCGTTAGCAGGACGCCACCTATCCCGGCCAGCAACACCGCATTGCCGGTGACCCTGACGAAAACAGACACGCAGGCACCTAAGAAGACCGAAGCGAGGATGATGAACGCAGGGAACTGACCGTCCAAAGCGCGCAGCGGAGAGGCTTGGCCGTTGAAGTAGTCAATCAACTGTTGAACGATGGCGGCATGAATTTCGGCACCAAAGGTAAAATCTGACCCGGTTGATCGGTTGAGTGGTGTTGAAAAGTAATCTTTTACGGAATGACTGGTAACGCCGATTATCACGGCATTTCCCTCAAAGCGATCC
The DNA here is from genome assembly GCF_056534665.1 of Ruegeria sp. P8. Taxonomy (NCBI): domain Bacteria; kingdom Pseudomonadati; phylum Pseudomonadota; class Alphaproteobacteria; order Rhodobacterales; family Roseobacteraceae; genus Ruegeria; species Ruegeria sp. P8. The sequence continues at coordinate 140,585 of NZ_JBQERC010000007.1, read as the reverse complement.
AGCCCAGTTTGAGTCAGAATCTCTGCGGCGGGAACACTGCGCGTGATCGGCAATGCATTTTTGTAATCAATTACGATTTGATAGCCTGACGTATCCACGTTGCGGAACAGGTTTGCACCCGGGGCCAAGGATTTTACAACTGTATCGCCAAACATCAAATAGCGTGGATTGTCGGGAGCGCTTTTCAATGCGGGTTGCCCGGTATGGGTCGCGGCCAGATGCATAGGCAGTGACAGGGAAATACCATCGTGCGTGTTTACTAACAACAAGGCGCGTCGGGCAACGCCATCAGGGTCAATTGGAATATCAGCGAACCCAGTGTGCGTGCCCGGCGGCGCTGAAATGCCAGCAGTCTCGCTATCCTGCAATTTCGAGATCACGAAAACTCTGGGATCGCTCAGCACCTCAAGTAAGAGGTCCCGACCTTCACCTGCCGGAACGTCCCTATAAATGTCGACGCCCACCGTAGTTGCACCAGAGGCGAGCAAGGTGTTTACAATCTGTGCCAATTGCCGATCGGGGACCGGCCAACCCCATTCGCTCAAATCTCGGTCGGTGATGGCAACCAGATAAACGTCTGCTATAGGTTCATCCGCCGCAAAGGCCGATATTGTCCAATCGTATTGGAGAAGCTCAAGTGACTCGAGCATGCCTTTTTTCCGGAGTTCGACCAGAGGCATGCCGACAATCAGTGTAATGACACAGACCAGAACCCAGCGTTGCCAAACCGGCATGAGCGATGACGTTCTCTGCCATGCATGCTTTTGACGCTTCGATGTCACTGACCTACGCCAGCTGAGTTCAGCAATTGTTCGAGTTCGGCTGGGTTCGTCGCCTGCACACGGCCGCTGAGGCCTATATCCACAAGTTCAGAGAGCGCATCGAACCACAGACCAGCTGCGGCCGGGGTGTCGGATCTAAATTCTTCCGGCAAACGCTCGATCAATCCTGATGTTCGTTCGACCACCGCGTCGGTGTTTGGATCGAGCAACTCGAGTTGCAAAAGATAAACTCGGTCGGTGTCCAGCAGAATATTTGACCTACTGAGGTCCAGACCATAATCGCCGGGTGGGAAAGGGCCACTGATGTGTAACTCTATTGCAGTCATCCCGGATGGGCCCAGTTTGACGATTACATTTCCTCGATGGCCCCGAGTTAGCCGCCAGATCAACGGCGGAAAGGCTTGAGTTGTTAGCCCACCGTCTGCTGGAACCAGTAGCAATAGGTCAGAAGCGGCATCCGAAGGTATATTCCGGGTGCCTGCGCCCATTCGATCCTTTGGCGTACCTATTTTGGGAGGAACAAACACAATTTCTGCGGACGTGTCAGTGTTTTTCTCATCGCCGGAAGCCAGCGCAAAACCGCTGAGAAACAGGCCTGCAGCCAGTACGAAGACAAAAACAGCTATTGATACCCAATTCCACGACACAAGACGCCTCTCGAAGAAAACTGCAAGTGTATCCGCTTTTTGAAGGTTTAGCGTAGGCTTGAAACTACGTTGAGTCCAGTTCCTGCTCTGTCTCGCTTCAGCTGATCCTAAGCTCGGTGGTCAGGCAATTTTATGCTAAAATAAGGATCTGTTCGGTTCAGAGTCGAGTCTGTGCTCATGGTTCCTGAAAGCAAATGGCGAAGCGGCGCCTCGTGTTTGTTGGTGGTTTGTTTGCTCTTGATCTTGCCGCTTGCGGCAGAGGCTAAGGGCAAGCGCGTCGCTCTTGTAATAGGTAACTCCGCCTATCAATACGTCCCGGACCTGCGCAATCCGGCCAATGATGCTGAGGACATATCTAAGGCGTTACAGCGCATTGGGTTTGAGGTTACACAGCATCAAAACCTGAGTTACACCGATATGCGCATTGCATTGCGCGACTTTGCCGAGGCCGCAGCCGATGCGGAAGTGGCGCTTGCGTATTTCGCGGGCCACGGAATCGAAATTGAGAACACAAACTATCTGATACCCGTGAATGCCGCGCTAAAAAGTGATCGGGATGTAGAATTTGAAGCCATTCGTCTGGACGCTATCGTGAATGCCATTGCTGGCTCGTCCGCTTTAAGTATCGTGATTGTTGACGCATGCCGAAACAACCCGTTTTTGGCCCAGATGAAAAAGGCCTCGAGCACTCGTTCAATCGGGCGCGGTCTGGCCGCGGTTGAACCAAGAGGAGTCGTGGTCGGATACGCGGCCCGAGGTGGGACTCTGGCGCAGGACGGCGACGGCCGGAACAGCCCTTACGCGCAGGCGTTTCTGGAACATGTTGAAGAACCGGGAGTGGAACTTGGTAAACTGTTCCGCAAGGTCCGCGACCGCGTGGTCGCACTGACCGACGGGTATCAGGAGCCTTTTGTCTATGGCTCACTACCGGGCGAGGACATATTTTTGGTCCCCAAGGTAGAACAGGCTGCATTACCCGTCCCTGTCCTTCAGGAGTCTGACGAACCAGTCTTGCAGCCGCAGGTAACTCAGAAAAACGCGCTGGCCGCAGCTATGAAGGTGAACACAGTCAGGGGGTGGGATTTGGTCGCCAGATCCTATCGCGCTGCAACGTTATCCGAGCCCGAAATACTGAAGCGGATGGCCCAGATCACACCTGCCTGGACCAGAAAAAGCGGGCGGCTCGATGAGATAGAAGCCGCGCTCTTGCCGGGCTCTGCTCAGAAGAAGGAAGTACAACAAAGTCTTAACAACTCAGGCTTCGACGTCGGTACACCTGACGGAGTTTTCGGACCGCGGACCCGATCAGGCATCAAGGCGCTTCAGGCCAACATCGGGTTAGAACCAACCGGATATGCCGATCTTGCTGTCCTGTCCGGCTTGGGGATCAGACCGCTGGCGGATGATGGCGCGAGTTTTATCAGCAATCCCTTTGCTGTCCGACAGAATATATCCGAGCTGGAAGTGTTAGGTGAATCCGAAGAGGTCACGCAAATTCTTGGCTGTTTGGGCCTGCGTAAAAGCGTCTATGGTACGTTTCGCGGAAACCTATATATTGCGATGGTTTATTCAGGCAGTGTGCAGAGTGCGCGCAGCGAGGCGCAAAAATGTGGCTTGGATTTGGCCGCAATAACATCGGCTGCAGAGAATGCGTTCATCGTCCGGATGATTTCAAGTGACCCGGCTTTCTTTGAATTGGGATACGACAGCAAAACGAAAATCAGCTACAAGGCCGGACCCTATTTCGGGTTCAGAAAGGACCCCAAAGAAGACGGTGCCATCATCGGATGGCGATGGTTCAGCGGAGAACCCGTGAGCTACACCAACTGGTTGCCATCCAAGCCAAACAAAACCCACGGCAAAGGCAGAAAATCACTTGCCCAATTTCAGTACGAAGCGCGAGGACGGCGCGACCTTGACGATGTGACCCCAACAAAATGGTTCGATGGCTCTGGATGGAATGCGCGTTCCGTGGTCTTGGAAGCTTCTCTGAAATAACGCGCTCTGCCCAAAGGGTTTCAGCGAAGCTATGTTTTTTATGAGGATACGCTGGCAATCGGATCGGCATATTCGATTCAATCAGGTTATGTGGTAATGTTCAGGCGTCTCAACTTGTTCCGATCGGGGGCAGTTTGTTTAACAGTTCATTTCAATATCCTTTCAGGACATTCTTATGGCTGATAGGCTTTGCGATTTGGTTCTCGGTTTCGCATGTTGCGCACGCGGACACCAAACGGGTCGCATTGGTGATTGGAAATGCCGAGTATCAACATGTCGCCAATCTTCCAAATGCAGGCAATGATGCCTCGGATCTGGCCAAAGCCTTGCAACGGATCGGTTTCACGGTTTGGCACAATCAGAATCTAGATTACCGTGGTCTCCGCATTGCGTTGCGCGACTTTGGTCGAGCGGCGAAAGATGCGGATATGGCCATCATCTATTTTGCGGGTCACGGGATTGAGATCGAAAACACAAACTACCTTATTCCTGTAAACTCAGAACTGCGCAGCGATCAAGATATCGAATTTGAAGCGATACGGTTGGACTCCGTCGTTAGTTCCTTGTCGGGTGCCGATGGGTTAAAGGTCGTTTTGATCGATGCGTGCCGGAACAACCCATTCCTGAGCACGATGGAAAGAAATGGCGGCACACGCTCCATCGGTCGCGGATTGGGTCGTATTGACCCCAGCGGAGTATTAGTAAGCTACGCAGCCAAGGGTGGAACGTTGGCTCTTGATGGAGAGGGGCGTAACAGCCCGTATGCCACAGCGCTGCTAAAGCACATCGAAGAGCCTGGGCTGGAACTAGGTAAAATGTTCCGCAAGGTCCGCGACACCGTATTTAAGTTGACAGATGGGTTTCAGGAACCTTTCACCTACGGTTCTTTACCAAGCCAAGATATCTACCTAGTTCCGGTGGCAGCGCCCATGCCGCCGGAAGCCAAGCGTGTCGGGTCTGACAACCGTGAAATCTACGCTGACTTTGAGTTGGCTCGTTCACTCGGAACGCTGGATGCAATTGAGTCCTTTCTAAACCGTTATCAGGAACAGAATGATCACTTTGCGGTAACGCTCGCCCTTTCGCTTCGGGATGATCTGCGTGAGAAGGCAAGGCAACAAGCTGCTCCTGACGACAACCCCAGAACGAACGACACGGAAGTCGCCGTTGTGGCTCCGCCGGACAATCCGGCTGAGGAAGCACAGACACGCAGCCTAGTCCGTGACATTCAGAGCGAATTGAACCGCGTCGGATGCAGCGCGGGCGCGGCGGACGGCGTTGCAGGTCCTCGCACTAGAGCGGCATATACCAGATACCGGAACGCCCGAAAAAACCTAGGGCTTCCGGCGGAAGGTCTGAACCAACAACAGACCCTCATTGCGCTTAAGAAAGAACCGGGTCGCGTTTGCAAGGAAGTTGCGGTTGCTGTAGGTTTAGACGGTGATTACGTCATCTCCATTCGGCGTAGATGGGATGATGACTATTGGCAGACTGCAACGCGCGGCGACGAATCCTACTACCCCGGAAAAATCGAACCACTCGCGTCATTGCGGATCAATCGGAAAGGCAGCAAACTGACTCTGGTGTCCGCCCAAGCGTTTACCGGAGGCGGTCCGTGGTTCAAGGATTTCCAGGGGTCATTGGATGACAACGGTCAACTGAAACTCCGTTTCACCCTAAGCTCACATTTTGGTCCACCGGTGACGCCCTACAAGGTTCGAATTGATGTAAAATTGCCTCAAGGACTGCAACCCGACCGACGCCTCGTGTATGAGCCACGACGTATCGACGGTCAGTTTTTCCTGAATTTCCTGGTTAGGCGTGCGAACTAGCTTCCAACGGAATTCCCAAGATGACGGGGGTCGACAAGAGCGGCATGATTACCAAGCTGCGTGCCGTTTGCGCCAAAGTTGCAGAGACCGATTTCCTCTACTTCGAAGTCGGCCATCGGCTTGAGAGCCGTTGAAAATAGGATTTCCACTAAATCAACTGAAGTAGCTGCATGTTGTTGTAGAATTCCGTACCCTGCCATGAGGTCGGTGATATCGGAAGGTGGTGGGCGGGATCACAGCGAACGGCAGCTATGCGGGCTGCACCACCAGCATTCGGCTTCGACGCAAAAGGTCCGGTATGGGCCGCTCACAAACTTCTCGATCTAGATGTGGAATATTGAGATATTCCCTGCCAAATCGACCTGAAGACGTCGAGTCACACAATCAGCATGCCGCCTTACATAGCCTCCAACGTATGGGCGAGGCCATTTCTGATGTGATCTTCCAACAGTTTCTTGGCTGTATCAGCGTCTTTGGCCAGCGCGGCATCGAACATGCGTTTGTGTTCTTGGGCTGCAACCTCACCTCGGTAGGTCAGTACGAGCATCTGATAACGAAGGTACTTGTCATAAATGATTGAGTGAAGGGATAAGAGGTTCTTGGAATTACAGGCTGCAATCATCGCTTGATGAAACTCTGAATCGTACCTCTTCCAGGTTTCCTTTTCAGAGTCATCTCCCTTGAGAAGCCGTTGCTCCATCAAATGCAGCTTATGATGCGCAGCGACCAGGTTGCCTTCCCAGTCCGTGTCGCCATTCGCAATGGACAACTCCAACGCGTGGCATTCCAGCAGAACGCGCAGTTCTGAAATCTCGGTCAGGTCTTCTCGTGAAACTGGCGTGACCAGGAAACCCCGTTGCTCAGGAGCTTCGACAAATCCGTCGCTGGCGAGCCTGTTCAGCGTTTCACGAAGTGTCGAAAGGCTTGCCGAATAGCGTTCCTTCAAGGCGTCCAGCTTCAGTTTGGAGCCGGGCTGCAGCTCCCCGAAGATGATGTCCCGCTTGATGCGCTGATAGGTGCTTGCACCTATCGTAGACGGCTGTTTCGCCATGCGTTTCACCCGATATTTTTAGTTTCCTCGTTCAATTAGCATTTTTTTGAGACATCAGCAATCCAAACTGATGTATGGTATAAATAATAATATCATACATTATTGCGGAATCGCGAAAACCCCAATACGGTCGTGGCCAAATTGGGCAAGGCAGCCTGATCGCAATCAACGGTTTCGGGATTTTCCGGACCCTCCGGAAGGAAGCAAAGTGTCTAAGAACTTTCGCATTGCCATTGTCGGCATTGGTCTTGTTGGACGCCGCCACGCAGACGCTATCCGAGCGTTGCGCCATGTTGATCTCGTTGCGGTAGTCGACCCCAGTGATGAAGGTCGTGCTTACGCCGTTGAGCACGGGGTCGCATGTTACGAGACCCTCGAGAAAATGTTTGCAAATCAGACGCCAGACGGAGCTGTTCTTGCGACCCCGACCACGCTTCATGTTGAACAAGGCCTCACGTGTGTTCGACACGGTTGTCCTGTTCTTGTCGAAAAACCGATCGCCGTAGAAGCCACCGCTGCACTTGAGCTTGTTCAAGCTGCGGAGAAGGCCAATGTGCCACTGATGGTCGGTCATCATCGCAGACACAATCCTCTGATCAGGTCGGCTAAGGAAGCAATTGTCGATGGAAAGATTGGAAATGTGCGCGCTGTCCATGCGAATTGCTGGTTCTATAAGCCAGACGAGTATTTTGATACTGCGCCCTGGAGAAAGAAACCCGGTGCAGGGCCCATCTCGGTCAATCTTGTCCACGATGTGGATCTGCTGAGGTACCTGGCCGGAGAAGTTGTGACCGTACAGGCTCAGTCGGCTGCATCGCAGCGGGGCTACGACAACGAAGATGTTGCTGGTGCGCTGTTGACATTTGAAAGCGGGGCGATAGGGACCATAAGTGTGTCCGACAGCATCGTTGCTCCATGGAGCTGGGAGATGACGTCTCAGGAATATCCAATCTATCCTTCGACCACAGAGAGTAGCTATATGATCGGTGGCTCTCATGGTTCGTTGTCCGTTCCCGATCTTCGCCTGTGGAGTTACCAGAGTGAGCAACGGGACTGGTGGACGCCTATCTCATCGACCGCGCTGAAGAAGGGTGCGTCTGACCCTTTGGTCAATCAGCTCAGGCACTTTATTGAAGTAGCTCGGCACGAAGCAGTGCCGATTGTGTCTGGATGGGAAGGTTTCAGAACGCTTCAAGTTATTGAAGCCATTCAGAATTCTTGCAGAACAGGTGAAACGGTCAGAATCAAAAACTTACAAAAAACACCAATGGTAGATATGACAGCAGTATAAAATATCTGATATTTTGCAAAAAATCTTGCAAAATTTCCAAAATAGGTCAAAACTCTGAATCGCAAAAAAGAAGCATCATGATGTCTCAGGGAGGAGCAAAGTGATTACCAAACTTACCCGCCGGGCTGCTGTATCAGCCCTTGTTGCAACCGGTGTTCTGTTTGGCGCGACAAGCGGTGCGCTGGCGGAAGACAAAGTGCAACTTCGCCTCGCAACATCAGGATCGGAGACCGACCAGCGCTCGGTCGCTATGGCCGAGGTTTTCGCGCCCATGGTCGCTGATTTCGCAAGCTACGAGCCCAGCTATAATGGAACCATCTTTGCCCAAGGCACCGAGTTGGACGCCATCAGCCGGGGTAACCTGGAAATGTCGATCACCTCGGCGCAGGAACTGGCACAGTTCTTCCCCGAGTTTTCGATCTTTACCGCAGGTTATGTCCACCAGGACGCCGCGCATCAGGTGGCTGTCTTCAATGATCCCTTGATGGATGCCTTTAAGCAGAAGGCCGAAGAAGAACTAGGCGTCAAACTGCTGTCGGTCATGTATCTGGGCCGTCGTCAGGTGAACCTGCGCCAACCCAAGGATGAGTTGACAGTCACGACGCCCGCGGACTTGGAAGGCGTGAATCTGCGGATGCCGGGCACCGACGCATGGCAGTTCCTTGGCAAGGCGCTGGGTGCCGCGCCGACACCGATGGCCTTCTCCGAAGTCTATACCGCGCTGTCGACCGGTGCCGTTGATGGGCAGGATAACCCGTTGCCAACCGTCGTCGACGCCAAGTTCTATGAAGTGACCAATCAGATCGTCCTGACATCGCATCTGGTCGACCTGAACTATATCGCCATCGGCAAAGAGGTTTGGGACGGGCTGACACCGGAACAGCAAGCCAAGGTTCAGGAAGCTGCGGACGCAGCAGCTGAATCAGGTCGCCAGAAGCAGCTTCAGAAAGAAGAGGATCTTGTCAGCTTCCTGAAAGAGCAGGGCATGGAGATTTACGAACCCGATCTCGCTGCGTTCCGCGATCAGGTACAGTCTATGTATCTGGACAGCGAATTCGCAGGCTCATGGCCCGAGGGTGTTCTGGATCAGATCAACGCACTGGGCAACTGAGCCCAGTAAGACAGGGGAGGGAGAACCATAATGAAGGCCTTTATGAAGGGGTTCTCCCGACTAACCGAAGCGATTGCCGGCGGGATGCTGGCGGCAATCTTCCTTATCTTCCTTCTCCAAATTCTACTACGGTACTTCTTCACCCCAGCAGGCTGGACGCTGGAATTGATCGGCATTCTTTGGGTCTGGGTGATTTTCTTCAGTTGCGCTTTCATCGTGCGCGAACGGGATCACGTGAAGTTCGACATCATCTATCTTTCGGTGCCGATGCGCGTACGGCAGGTCTTTGCGATGCTGGCGGCCGCAGCGATCGTAGTCGGTATGCTCTACAGCTTCCTTCCGACGTGGGACTACATCGACTGGATGAAAATCCGCAAGACATCGACTGTCCGCAATCCGTTCTCCGGTGAGAAGATACCGCTGCGAACAGTATTCTCGATTTACGCGGTATTCATGCTGGTCGTCGCAGCGCGCTACGCGTGGCTATTCTTCGACGTCATGCGCAATGGCCCACCAAAGACAGAGTTGGAACTGGTCGTTGGGTACAACGTGGTTGACGATCATCCCCGTGTCGACGTCGAAAAGGATGAGGAAGTTAAGAAATGAGTTTTGAACTTCTTTCCTGCCTGCTCGCTCTCTTTCTTCTGGCAGGCATCGGGACACCTATCGGCTATTCCATCCTCCTGGCCTCATTAGTGTACCTGGGTACGGCCGGGCTGGACGTCGCCCTCGCGGGCGAGAAGATCCTGCAAGGTTTTTACAAAAGCACGATCCTGCTTGCCGTGCCTTTGTTCATCGTCGCCGCGAATATCATGAACGCTGGATCGATCACGGACCGTCTTTTGAACTTCTGCGTCGCTGCTGTCGGTCGTTTCAAGGGCGGCCTCGGGCATGTAAACGTTGTGGCGTCGTTGATCTTTTCGGGTATGTCCGGCTCTGCCGTGGCTGACGCTGCGGGGATTGGCAAGATCATCATTGAGATGATGACCAAGGATGGCCGCTACAGCCGGGGGTATGCAGCCGCAATCACAGCGGCGTCGGCAACAATCGGGCCGATCATTCCGCCTTCAATCCCAATGGTTCTTTATGCCTTGGTCTCCAAAGCCTCTATCGGGTCGCTGTTCCTGGCCGGTATTCTGCCGGGTCTGATTATGGGCGTCGTCCTCATGGCGATGAACTATTATCTGGCCGGTAAGCGGAACTTTGCATTGGAGAAACCTGTTCCGCTGCGCGAGTTGCCGGCTAAAACCGCCAACGCGTTCCCGGCACTGCTGATGCCCGCAATTCTGCTGTACGGTATATATGGCGGCGTCACTACTCCGACAGAGGCCGCCGCAGTTGCTGCATTCTACGCCCTGCTGCTGGCAGCGTTGTTCTACCGAGCGCTGACCTTTCGCGGCCTTTATCAGGTGTTCGTCGATAGCGCGCGCTCTTCCGCAGCCGTCGGGGTTGTCATTGGTGGCGCGTTCATTCTGAACTTCATCGTCATTCAGGAGCAAATTCCTCAGTCTATCTCGGCGCTGCTGGAGGGTTCCGATGTTAGCCCGATTGTTTTCCTGATCCTCGTAAACCTGCTGATCCTCGCGCTGGGATGCGTGTTGGACGCAACAACGATCATTCTTGTGATCGTGCCCCTGTTCATTCCAACCTGCGAAGCGCTTGGGATTGATCTGGTGCATTTCGGGGTGCTGGTCGTCGTGAACTCGATGATCGGTCTGATCACGCCGCCCTATGGCATTCTGCTCTTTGTGATCAACGCCGTGACGGACATTCCGCTACGCGAAATCATCTCGGAAATCTGGGCCTTCCTCGCGGTTCTCATCTTCGCCCTGGTGATCATGATACTGATGCCGGATCTGGTCCTGTGGTTGCCGCGTATGTTTGGATATCAGGGATAATGTGCCTCTCGGTTTCGACAACTTCGATCCCCGGTGATCTGGCCGAAAAACTAAGCACTATCGCTGACGCGGGATTCGGGGGTGTCGAATTACACGAACCGGACTTGACCGCTTTTGACGGGCCGCCATCGCAAATTCGGAACATTGCATCAGATCTCGGCCTGAAGATTTGCCTGCTGCAACCTTTCCATAACCTTGAAGGTCAGTCTGGCGGCGGACGGGAGCGCGCCTTTGATCGACTGAAGCGCAAACTCGACCTGATGAGCGAGTTGGGTACGGATCTGCTGCTAATTGGGTCCGCATTCGAGGTCGATGCCGCTGCGACCGAAGAACAGGTAATCGCAGATCTTGGCGAGGCGGCCGAAATAGCAAAGGCAATGGGGTTGCGTCTGGCTTATATGGGCTTGCCATGGTCGGATATTATTCACTCGGATGAACAGGCGTTAGGCGTCGTTGAAGCTATCGACAGCCCTTATTTGGGGTTGGCCTTGAATTCCTTCTTCTCGCTTGCCGGCGGGTCCAAACCAGCCCGCCTTCGGGACATTCCCGGAGAGCGGCTGTTCCATGTGCAACTGTCCGATGCACCCCGGCTTGAGATGGATATACGTCGGCTCAAACGGCACTTTGGGCTTTTGCCGGGGCTTGGGTCGCTGAACCTTGCGGGCTTTGTGCGGGTGTTGTCCCGCGCTGGGTACAAGGGGCCTTGGTCTATTGCGCGTGTCAATGAAGCAGCTCCTCAACCCGGTGGCCTGACACTGGCCCGAGACAGCTACAGGTCGCTGGTGAACCTGTTAGATGAGGTTTCCCGGACCGAACCGGGAACAGATTTCGGCATCCCGGACCTTCCGGAACGCGTCTATGCGTCAGGCTTCGAATTCGTCGAATTTACAGCCGACGAAACAAGCGGCGCGCAGCTGGCAGATATGCTGTCAACAATGTGTTTTCGAATGGAGCGAAAACACGTAACCAAGTCCGTCGAGCTGTGGCGGCAGGGCGCGATAAACATCGTTGTAAATACCGAAAAGGAAGGTTTCGCCCATTCGGCGTTCCTGGGTCACGGCCCCTCCGTGTGTGACATGGGGTTGCGTGTCAAAGATGCGGATCAGACGGTTCAGCGAGCGACCGCGTTGGGCGCGCCGAATTTCTCACAGCCGGTAGGGACTGGGGAACTGGACATCCCGGCCATCCGAGGTGTTGGTGGCAATGTTGTCCATTTCATAGATGAGAAATCCGATCTGCATCGGGTTTGGGACATCGAGTTCGAGCCAGTCGCCAAGACCAAAGCGATCCAGCCTGCCGGTCTGCGCCGCATCGACCATCTGGCGCAGACGATGCGTAACGATGAGATGCAAAGCTGGCTGCTCTATTACATTTCGACTTTTGAGATGGCAAAATCCCCGATCGTGAACGTTGCCGACCCTTCAGGTGTTGTGCAAAGCCAAGCCATCGAAAGCCCCGAGGGCGAAGTGCGTTTAAACCTGAATGGTGCAGTTGGGCGTCGAACACTGGCGGCTTCATTCCTTGAAGACGGTTTTGGCGCCGGTGTTCAGCACATAGCCTTCCAGTCGGACGACATATTTGAAACCTCAGCCCAATTGCGGAAGTCCGGCTTTCCCAACCTGTCCATCCCAGAAAACTACTACGCTGATCTGCAAGCGACATTCGGGTTAAGTGAAGACCTGATCGCCCAAATGCGTAGGGATAACATTCTCTACGACCGCGCAGCGGGTTCCGAGTATTTTCAGATCTACAGCCGACCTATCTTTAACGGCTTCTTCTTTGAAATTGTTGAGCGCCGATCTGGCTACTCCGGCTATGGCGCGCGCAATGCTGCGTTCCGATTGGCGGCCCAAGCGCGACACCACATGGCGGAAGGAACAACCTGAAATGAAGGCGGCACTAATCGGCCAAGGTATTGCTGGCTCCATGACGCCTGAGATGCACGAGGCAGAAGGTCGGGCGCAGGGTATCGATCTGAGCTACGGTAGGATCGACACTGCAAAAGAGCCATTTCGTGGAATGTCGGTCGCTGATTTACTGCATTATTCCGTTGAATTAGGCTGCGCGGCGGTCAACGTGACGCATCCCTACAAAGCATCAGTCATTGATTATCTTGATGAGCTTTCCAAGACTGCTGAGGAGCTTCAAGCTGTCAACGCGGTGGTTTTTTGTGACGACCGAATGGTTGGCCACAACACCGACTACATAGGTTTCCACAGTGCCTTCGGAGATTTTTTGGGATCATCGAAGACTGAAACGGTTCTCATGTTTGGTGCTGGTGGCGCGGGCAGTGCAGTCTCTTTGGCTTTGCTTGATTCAGGTGTTCGAGACCTGGAGATCATTGATCCTGACTTCCGCCGAGCGCAGGCGCTGGTCAGTCGATTAGAGGTCTTGCGCCCTTATGCAAAGATTCAGGGTTCCCCTTCGATTTCGTTGGATCGGATCGAACTTGTGGGCGGAGTGGTCAACGCAACACCACTTGGAATGGACAAGTACCCCGGAACAGTCATTGAACCATCCCTGTTGCAGCCCGATGCATGGGTGGCAGATATCGTGTATTTCCCGCTTGAGACTCACCTACTGAGCAGAGCCCGCGCAACTGGGTTGAAAGTGATGAATGGTGCTGGAATGGCGGTTCATCAGGCTGCAGCGTCTTTTGAAATCTTCACCGGCTGTACCGCCTCAATCAGTCGCCTTCAAAACGTTTTCGATTCACTTCGTCAGCAGCGCATGCGCGAGTTTAGAGGTGCAACGGTATGACAAACGACGAACAAGCAATCCGCCAATGGTGGCGCACATCCATCATTGACATGAAACCTGGCAAGATCGCGTTTCGTGGCAACGCCATAGAGGATCTGATCGGGAACGTATCTTTTCCGCAGATGATCTGGCTGATGGTGCGGGGTGATCTGCCCAGCGACAGACAAGCGCGTCTGTTCGAAGCCGCTTTGGTCGCAGGCGTGGATCACGGCCCACAGGCCCCCTCAATCGCGGCGGCGCGCATGGCTGCCACCTGCGGGGTAGGTCTCAATAATGCGATGGCGACTGCGGTGAACATGCTGGGCGATGTGCATGGCGGAGCAGGCGAACAATGCGCCGAGCTGTACTATGATATCTCGGAACGCGTGAATGCTGGGGCATCGCTGATTAATGCTGTTCAGGACGGTCTGGACAGCTGGCGCGAGACGTACGGCAAGATCGTCTCGGGCTTTGGCCACCGTTTTCACAAGCCCGTCGACCCGCGCGCGCCCCGGCTGATGCAACTTGTTCGTGATGCGGCAGATGAAGGCACTGTTTCGGGTCGCTTTGCTGATATCGGAGAAGAGGTTCAGGCTGAACTCGGCCGTCAACGCGGCGGTCGGCCAATTGCCATGAATATTGACGGCGCGACAGCTGTGATCTTCTGCGAACTTGGCTTTCCCGCGCCCTTGTCGCGGGGGTTGTTCTGCCTATCCCGCTCGGTCGGAATACTCGCCCACGCTTGGGAGCAGATGAACCAGGGTGGCCGCAACAAAGGGCCCATGCCCCCGAATTACTTACCTCTCTACGAAGACAGGAATGATGACACGTGAGACATCGAAATCCTTCCGGGTCGGCCTTATCGGTTGTGGTCGTATCAGCGATATCTATCTAAAAACGCTATCCAAATTCTCAAACGTCGAGGTCGTGGCTTGTGCAAGCCTTGATCCTTCGGAAAGCCGCGCCAAAGCAGATCAATACGGTGTCGCCCAGGCCTGCACACCAGATGAAGTGTTTGACGATCCGACGATTGACTGCGTTCTGAATCTGACAATTCCGGCGGCGCATGCGGAAATCAGTTTGCGCGCGTTGGAGGCCGGCAAGCACGTCTATTCCGAGAAGCCGCTGGTTATGAATCGAACGGACGGAAAGGCGATCCTGCACACTGCCACTGAAAAGGGGCTACTGGTCGGTTGCGCACCCGACACGTTTCTGGGCGGTCGTTGGCAGACCGTTCGGCGCTTGATCGATGAAGGCGCTATCGGGAAACCAACAGGGATTTTTGCCCATGTCGGGACCCACGGGACGGAGCGCCACCATCCCAACCCGGATTTCTACTATAAGGCGGGTGGTGGGCCAATGCTGGACCTTGGGCCGTACTACCTGACCGCCATGATCTACTGCCTTGGACCCGTTGACCGGGTTGCCGGAATGGCTCGGCGCACGTTTGACAAAAGGATGATCGAAAACGGCCCTCGCAACGGCGAATGGATTAATGTCGAGGTGGACACGCACTCCCTAAGCCTGCTGCAGTTCTCTTCCGGAGCAATAGGGTCGATGACCATGAGCTTCGACGTCTGGGACAGCGAAACTCCGCGGTTCGAGATCTATGGTGAAAACGGCACCATCAGTATCCCTGACCCTGACCCGGTTCATGGCGCCAACATGTTTCAGGGGGATGTCTGGCTGAAAACGCGGGAGACCTCACGCTGGTCTCATCAGCCCCGTCCAACCGGTCGTGAAGACTGGCAGGTTGTTGAAAACAGACATGGGTTTAACGAAGATAGCCGCGGGCTCGGTCTTTTGGACCTCGCCCTGGCGGCACAAGAAGGACGCCAACCCCGTGCAAGTGGAGCGCTTGCTTACCACGTTTTCGAGGTCATGGACGCAATTGAGCGGGCACCGAAATTCGGTGCCTATCAGACGATAGAAAGCCGTTGCGCGGCTCCGGAGCCTTTGCCGGTCGATTTTCTGAACGGTGAGAGGAAGGAGTCGGCCCATGCCGATTGAGACACTCGACTTTGCCCAGCCATTCTTTCGCGTCCAGCACATAACTGACGAGCGCAGAATTTCTATCGAGGGTCGCGCCATCCTCCTTAACCTTGGGGGGCGAAATCTCTCTGTCGAGGATCAGACCATTGCACCGCTTTCCTCTGTGATCGTGCAAGACAGCACGCTTAGCGGCGTGGAACGTGCAGTCATTGTCCACGGTTTCGACGCCCATTCCAATGACAACGAGTTGTTCGCATGGGTGAAAGATACATGGCCATCTGCATTCGACGTCCGGCAAGAGGAACGCTTGCGTGGCGTCAGCCACTACATGTCGCCGAAGGTCTTCGTGGGTAACGTTGGACTGACCATGTACCATTCCGGCTCGGTCCCTTTGAATGTCGGATTGCATAAGGATCATCCGTTCTGCCCGGTACCTGGGTTTCGCGAAGTGCATACGCAGATCGTTGGCTTCGGCAAAATGCAGCAATGTCGCGAACGGGATGTCGAGACCCTGTATCTCGAAGAATTCATGGCCCCGGGCACGACCCACAAACCTATGTATGACGCCGAAGGCAATTATCCCTGGCATCAATACGAGACGATCACCCCCGGTATCTTCATGGCGGTGGAAATACTGCCCGAGGGCGTACGGGTCCCGGAAGCGGAGGTTGAGAATGGCTGAGAGACTTTTACCCGAAGACCTGAAGTTCGACGGCCCTTTCCCCCGGTTGTCTCGCCGTTTGCGGCTGGGCGTTGTTGGTGGAGGACGGATCTCGGTCACGCAAGCAACGGCTGCGCGCATGACCGACCGGTGGGAGGTCGTCGCAGGAGCACTCAGTTCTGACACAGCGCGCAGTAAGGCGCGTGGGGCCGAGTGGTTCCTGCCGGCCGACCGGTGCTACGCGTCTTTCGAAGAGATGGCACAGGCCGAGGCGGCACGCACGGATGGCATAGATGCCGTCATGATCACGACCCCGAACCACGTTCATTTTGAAGCGGCCAAAGCGTTTCTGGAAGCGGGCATTGACGTGTTGTGCGACAAGCCCCTGACCAACGAAGTGGCCGAGGCCGAGGGGCTTGAGGAGATTACCGCGCGCACGGGACACATCTTTGCTGTCGGTTATGCGATGTCATGTTTTCCGGTGATACGGCAGGCCAAGCAGATCGTGGCCGACGGGGGCATCGGCAAAATCAACCAGATCCATGTCGAGTTCATGCAAGACTGGATGACGCCCGATGACGTGGCTGACGCGCCCCATGTCAAATGGCGGCTGGACCCCAATATTTCTGGTCCAACCAGCTGTGTCGGCGATATCGGCACCCATGCCGCGCATCTCGCCAGTTTTGTTTCCGGCCTGCCGATGACTGATCTACGGGCAGAGTTCCATGTCTGCGGCGCGCCAAAGCCTTTGGAAGACACGGTGTTCATGTTCACCCGTTACCAAAATGAAGTCCCCGGAACCTTGATGGCAACACGCCTTGCCCCCGGAAACCGGGGTGGGTTGCGCCTGCGCATATTCGGGAACGAAGGAGGCCTCGAGTGGGACCTAGAGAACTCAGAGCGGCTGAAATTCAATCGGTTTGGTGAACCGGATCATATCATCAGCCGAGGTCTCGGGCATGGTATCGGACCCGGCGCAGAACGTTTGATCCGTACCGCGCGCGGCTTCCCTGAAGGGATTATCGAAGCCTGGGCCAACCTCTATACGGAACTTGCGATGGCCGTAGCCGCGCGTCGGGATGGCGTAAGCGTTCCGGCCGATTGGCTTGCTTATCCCAGTGTCGAACAAGGCGCAGACGGTGTTCGATTCATTGACGCCTCTGTGCGCTCTCACCAGTCCGGAGGGGACTGGGTCACTCTTTAAGGGTCTGCCTACACGAATGTAATACACGCCCGGGCCGTTGCCCGGGCGTTTTCATTTCCTGTTCAGTATTAAAGTTGATATTTTAAAAAATATCAGATATTTTTGACTACGTGTGATGAATTTTAGATTCGCAGACACGTGGAGCTGTCGTTCATGGTGAAACCCGAAGAGGCTGGCGCAAGCCCCTCTCTCTATTCCTTGGCGCATCTGACGCTGATTGGCTGTACGCCGCCCGAGTTGGTCTATATCGCCGCACGGGCCGGTTACGATGCCGTCAGCCCCCGATTCATTCCGATGCATGTGCCCGGCGAATTCACTCAATCCCCAATCGACAAGGCACAGGTGCAGGCCACCAAAACGGCTCTCTCTACTACCGGATTGAAGGTCCTTGATGTCGAGCTTGCACGCATCACCGAAGATGTCGATCCACGCAGTTTTGAGCCTTCTCTTGAGATTGGCGGGGAGTTGGGCGCCAAACGCATGATTATGAGCGCGTGGACAAACACCCGCGATGATCGTGACTTTCTGATCGACGTCTATTCCGAAACCTGCGAACTGGCAGCGCCCTACGGATTAACGGTGGACTTGGAGTTCCCGAGCTTCTCCCGCTTGCGCACGCTGGATGAAGCACTGGACATTGTCCGCGCCTCTGATCAGCCCAACGGCGGTATTCTGGTCGATACGCTCTACCTGCACCTCAGCCGCGTAGATCTTGGTGAGCTGTTGCACGTTCCCTCGGACCTGTTTCACTTCCTGCATATCTCTGATTGCCTGCCCGGCATCGCCGATACGCGTGAGGGCATGATCCAACTGGCCCGCGATGCGCGGCTATATCCCGGTGAGGGATGGATCGATTTCACAGGCATCATCGAACGGATGCCACCCGTCGACTATTCCATCGAACTGCCCAACCAAAGCCGCGTGGCCGAGTTGGGATATGAAGAACACGCGCGTCGCTGTCTCAGCCACGCCAAGCGAACATTCGGCGAGGCGCGGTCACAGCGTCGTATGCCCGATGCTGCAATTCCAAAACACCAAGAGGATCATCATGGGCAAAGAGCTCACTGAAAACGACCGCAACATGGCGGCCGATATGCTGGCACGCGCCCGCGCTGCCATGGCCGAGATCGAGGATTGGGATCAGGGCAGATTGGACCGCCTGTCTCAGGCCATTGCATGGTATGCGGGGAACGAGAAAACCTTCACGCGTCTGGCCCAGCAAGGCGTGGACGAAAGCGGTATCGGAGATCGCGAAGGGCGTCCTGCCAAGCGATTTAAGATTCACATGGTGTTGCGTGACGTCTTGCGGACACCATCGACCGGGATCGTCGAAGTAGACGAAGAAAAGGGTCTGGTAAAATATGCCAAGCCTGCCGGTGTGATCGCATCTCTGATTCCGATGACCAATCCAGCGATGACACCACCGGTGACCGGTGTTTCCGCCGCCAACGCCCGGAATGCTGTTATCTTCAGTCCGCATCCGCGAACCGCTCATACCACCTTCGAGATGGTCGAGGTCATGCGAGCGGCCTGCCGTGCCGCTGATGCCCCCGAGGATCTGTTTCAATCCATTCGCAAACCGTCGATCCCATTGACGCAACATTTGATGGAGATCTGTGATCTGACGCTGGCAACGGGCGGCAAGCCCATGGTCAAAGCGGCGTACAGTTCAGGGCGCCCGGCCTTTGGCGTCGGCGCGGGCAATTCATCCATCGTCATCGATGAGACTGCCGACCTGGACATCGCCGCTCAGAACACACGAATTTCCAAGACGTCTGACTTTGGTTCGGGTTGTTCGGCCGACGGTAACATCATCATCCAGCGCTCGGTTTACGACGATATGGTCAAGGCGCTTGAGGCCGAAGGTGGATACCTGTGTTCGACCAAAGAGAAGGCCATGCTCGAAGCTGCCATGTGGGATGAGAAAGGAAACCGTACCTTCCCGACTATCGCCTGTCCGCCTCAGCAAACGGCCAAGGTCGCCGGTTTCTCGATCCCCGAAGATCGCAAGTTCCTGATGGTTGAAAATCAGGGGCAAATCGGGCCGCAGCACAAGTTCTCGAAGGAAAAACTGACCACGCTGATGGCGCTATATCACTTTGACACTTTCGATGACGCGCTGGAAACGGTCAGCCAGATTTACAACACCGGAGGCAAGGGCCATTCCTGCGGCATCTACAGCCACAATGACGATCACATCGACCGGTTGGCGCGCCTGGCTCCGGTCAGCCGCATGATGGTGCGACAGCCTCAGTCCAAGGCCAATGCGGGTGCCTGGACCAATGGCATGCCTATGACCAGCAGCCTAGGTTGCGGCATCTGGGGCGGCAACATTACCAATGAAAATGTCACCATGAAACACATGATGAACTACACCTGGGTCAGCCGTCCCATCCCCGAGGATCGCCCCTCGGAGCCGGACCTGTTCGGTGAGTTCTACGGACAGGAGGTCGCGTGATGGACGGAGCGAAACTGGAAGGCAAAACCGTTGCCGAACACATCGTCGACTTTCTCGAACGTCGCGAGGTCAAGCATGTATTTGGCCTGTGCGGGCACACGAATATCGCGGTTCTGGCCGCGTTGGCGGAAAGCCCCATCGATTTCGTCACCGTACGGCACGAACAAATCGCCAGCCACGCAGCGGACGCATATGCCCGCGTGACGGGCAAGGCCTCGGTGGTGCTGTCCCATCTCTCCCCGGGGCTGACCAATTGTGCAACCGGGGTCGCCAACGCCGCACTGGACTGTATCCCGATGGTCGTGATCGCGGGCGACATTCCAACGCACTACTACGGTAAACATCCACATCAGGAAGTGAACCTCCATGCAGACGCCGCCCAGTGGGAGATCTATCGTCCCTTTGTCAAACGCGCCTGGCGGGTCGATCGGGCAGACCTGATGGCCGAAATTCTGGAAAAGGCGTTTCATCTGGCCGAAAGCGGCCAGCCCGGGCCAGTGCTGGTCAACGTGCCGATGGACATCTTCTCCGAGGTGATCCCCTCGGACAGTTTCGACCGTATCCGCGACAACACGCGCGCGCTCAAAAAACCGTCGATTGACGATGAAACAGCGCGAGAGATTGTCGAAGCGTTGGCGCAGGCTCAAAGTCCGGTCGCTTATGTCGGTGGTGGTATTCTACTGGCACAGGCCAGCGAGGAATTACGCGCCTTTGTGGAGCACATGGGCCTACCAGTCGCGCATTCTTTGATGGGTAAAGGCGCACTGCGCGACGACCATCCGCTTGTGCTGGGAATGACCGGGTTTTGGGGCACCGAGCTGGTCAACCAGTCTTGCCTGAATGCGGATTACATCTTTGCTGTCGGAACCCGGTTCAAAGAGGCCGATTGCTCCAGCTGGTATCCTGGTTACACGTTCAACATTCCTGGCTCAAAGGTCATCCATATCGACATTGAACCGCAAGAGATTGGACGGAATTATCCCACCGAGATCGGAGTCGTTGCTGACGCCAAGGCCGCTTTGCGCGTCGTCAACCGAGTTGCCCGCGAGATGTATCCTGAGGGCTTCAAACGCCCCGCGCTGGAACAGAAGATCACCGACTTCCGAACGAACTTCAAAGCGCGCAACGTGGACATGGCGACCTCGTCGTCCTTTCCGATGATGCCCGAACGTATTTTGGCAGATACCCGCAAGGCACTGCCCGAGGATGCCATTATCACTACGGACGTGGGATGGAACAAGAACGGCGTCGGACAACAATTTGATATCCTGGCACCCGGTTCAATCCTGACCCCGGGTGGATTCGCGACGATGGGCTTTGGCCCTCCGGGAGCGATCGGCGCAAAACTGGCAGCCCCTGACCGTGTGGTGATAAGTCTTGTTGGCGATGGGGGGTTCGGTCAGAACCCGTCGATGCTGGCAACCGCGGTCGAGCTTGATCTGGGCATCATCTGGCTGGTTATGAACAACAACGCCTTCGGCACTATCGCGGGCCTTCAAAAGGCGCATTACGGTCTGACATACGGGACCACGTTCCCTGGATCAGCCGCAGCTCCTGCAAACGGACCGGGTTATGCGGATATTGCAAGAGCTTATGGTGCAGAAGGGCACAGGCTCTGTGCTGCTGATGAATTGTTGCCCGCATTGGAAGCGGCAATCGCCAGCGGCAAACCAACCGTTCTTGATGTCCCAATGATCAACAACCCAACACCAACGACCGGACATTGGAACATCTTGGACATATACTCACCGGACAAAGAGGTATCTCACGTCGCGACTTGACGAAACTGGGCGCGTCTGAACGCGCCCAGTTTCTTGTGTCAATGCTCATCCGTGTTCGAGCAAATATCAACAGCTCCGTCGCGGCGCGGTCATCGTTGTTGTGTGTCTGAACTTTTTTGTTGGTTAGTTATTCTCAACGAAGCACGTGAGATAATGTCAAATTGCAATAACGCTGAAGTATGTGCGTTCTTAGCGTCCAAGTTTTCTCTCTCGCAGCGAATGGCAGATACGACGGGATGCGTCGCAGCATCACCAACAGGCAGCCAACGGCAGCCTAGGGCCGGGCGCGTCGTTTAGGCCAAGGCGCTTATTAGCTACCCGGTACGTGACTGTTTTTTGATGGCGGCGAGCAGTAAATGCCTAAGAAAGAAGGCCCGCAATGACGCGAGCCTTCTTTTGGCGGATGGGTCATCGACTATGCGTCGAGAAACCTTTTCGCGCTCGGCAGGTGGTGCATCAGCACGTAGTAGGTCAGACCCGCCGGGATCAGACTTGCGTACCAGGAGATCCCCGAAAAGATCAGGGCCGCGACAACTCCGACACCCATGGCGATCACGGCAGCCCAGTTCACGCCGTTATAGGGGCCTTCCGGATCATAGAGCTTGTCAAGATCAAGCGTCTGTTTGCGCAGCACGAAGTAATCGACGACAAGGATCGCGAAGATGGGACCTAGGAAAGCCGAGTAGGTCTGAATGAAAATGCTCAGGCCTGCCGCGGACTCATCTTTTACAAGTTCCCACGGGAAAGTGCAGAAGGCGAGCAAGCCGACGATCACTGCAGAGGTTTTGAATTTGATCTTGAAGACATCCATCAGCGCATAGGCGGGAGGGACGACGTTGTTCAGGATGTTCGTTGTGACCTGAGCAAAAGCAATGAACAGGAGCGTTACGACCAGCAGCAGCTTGTTGTCGACAGCGCTCGAAAACACCTTGATTGGATCAACTTCACCGGTAGCACCGGACACCATCAGCCCAATGAGGCCCATAAAAAGTGTCGCCGGCAGGATCGAATTGGCATAGATCGCGACCTGCCTTAGCGGCCCAACGCTCCGACGCAATTCGCGCGAATAGTCCGATACGTTCAGCATCATCGTACTGTAGATCCCAAGGAAGAGCATGGTTGCCCCCCAGAACGGTGCACCCCAGGTGCCCTCGACATTTACCAGATTGGTCGAGATTTCTTCGCCGTATTTGTTGATGACGCTAAAGAACATGTAGATCAGCGACGCGATGATGAAGATCGATCCGATATTCTCGAGCCACTTGATCCCGTGAAACCCAAGCACCGAAAGACCGATCTGAAGGAACTGGAAGCCGATAAAGAACGCCCACATGTTCGAATAACCGAGGAGCGTTTCCGACACGAGGTTGAGTGCGCCCGCGCCGATCCAACTCTGGAACCCGAACCAGACGATAGCGGGAACCGAACGCACCAGCGCCGGAATCCGAGTGCCCGCAAAGCCAAAGGCGGACCGGGCCTGTACCATGAACGGAATGCCATATTTGTGACCGGCCTGACCGTTGATCATTAGCGCGAGCCCGATCACCGTGCAGCCGATGGCGATAGCGACAAAGGTCTGCAGGAGGTTCAGCGTACCGACCAAGCCCGACCCGATAGTAAATGTTCCGATGGAAACACATCCGCCAAGCCACGCGAAAAGATAGGACCACGGGTCCATGATCCGCGTCTCTTGCGGTGCCAGGCTCTCTTCCCCGATCGCCTTGTGTTCGATATGGGTTACGTGATCGTCGTGCGACATAGCGACCGTGTCGGCCGTGTCTGATTTGATTGTCATTTTCTCCTCCGATGACAGGTTATTTTAGTTTTGGCCGGGCGTAGGCATTGATTTTGCTGGTCTTTAGGCCGCAACCGACCAGCGCTTCGATCATGCGGGTTGCCACGCTCACGCCATCGATCACAGGAATGCCGGTCTCTTCGCTGAGCCACGCGGTCAAATCGGCCATCCCCGCACATCCCAGAACAATTGCTTCGCAACGATCTTCCTCAATCGCGCGCAGGATTTCCTCGCGGATCTTTTCGCGCGCGTTCGAGCCGGGCTCTTCCAAGGCCAAAACAGGGATCTCTGCTGACCGAACCCGCCGGCATTGATGCGACAGGCCATAGCCATGGATCATGTGTTCGATGATGGGCACTGACCGCGGCAAAGTGGTGACGACCGAGAACGAGGTGGCAAGCATGCTCGCCGCCTTCACCGCAGCTTCGCAGATTCCGATGACAGGGCCCGTCGCGATCTCGCGGCAAGCGCCGATACCGGGATCATCGAAACAAGCAACGACAATGCCATCGACCTGCTGGTCTTCTGCGGCTTGCACGCAGGACAGAAGGCCGGGAACTGACATCGCTTCGTCGAAATGCCCTTCGATACTCGCCGGTGCGCCTTGCGCGGTAGCGCCTCTGATCACGACACCGGCACTCGCGGCCGCCTGGGCGGACGTGATGATCTTGCGTGTCATCGATTCAGTAGAGTTGGGGTTTACAACTAGAATTTCCATGTGATCTCCCTTGACGATATAAATTGTTAACAAACATTGTTAACGATTCCAAAAAAAATGTTAACTTAAATTGTCAAGGCGTTACCGATGCCTAGATGGCGTCTGTTCCGACTGGGGGCAGAATGACAGGGGTGTTGTCAGGTTAACCCGAGATCGGTTGCTCGTGTCTGGATTTGGACATAGATCGCATCGATGAATTCATCGTCCATCAGCTACAAGCGTCACCGATTTCCTCCTCAGATCATTGCCCAGGCTGTGTGGCTGTATTTCCGCTTCAATTTGAGCCTTCGCGAAGTTGAAGAGATGCTGCTAGCGCGCGGGATCGACGTTTCTTACGAGACTGTCCGGCGTTGGGTGATCAAGTTCGGACCGATGATGGCTCGAAACTTGCGACTAAGTCAGGACCGTCCTGGTGATGTCTGGCATCTCGATGAAGTTGTCGTGAAAATCGCTGGTCGCAGGTATTGGCTTTGGCGCGCGGTCGATCTGCATGGCATCGTGCTGAACGAAATACTCCAACCCAGGCGGGACAAGCGGGCCGCAAAACGGTTGTTGCGCCGCCTGATAAAGCGTCTTGGCTTCCTCCATTGGTCAGCAAAGAAGTGAAATTTCTTTCAGACAGTTACACATATTCGCAATGCATCGAGAATTGCGGCGTGTATATTTCGGCTTGTAACTGCGTCGCCAATTCGGGCCAAATGGAAACGGCCGCTTAGATTGGTGTCAACGAATGGAAATGTCCCACCAATAAGCGCCTTGTGTTCAACCTGCCCGTGGTTCCGCGAGCTTGGTTTGAGATCGTGAAAAAGTCCGTCCATCGGGGACAGGCCATGTTCTACGACTACGTGATCAACAAGACGTTCAGTGACATTCCCCGTTAACACATGACGAAAGCTGGCGCGAACTCGATCGCCTTCGCGGACCAGGGAGGTGAGCTCCTGCAGGCAGGTGAAGGTAACTCCATTGGCGGCCAGATCGCGTAAGGCGACGGCAGAGGTCGTTGGGCCAAGGTCATGCAGAAGTGCCCGGTCCGGGGTTACAAGATTTACACTGCAACCATTGCCCGCCAGCGCGTCGGCAGTTACAGCCGCAGGGTGGTCACCGACTTCATCGAACAACAGCACCTCGCCCGAGACACGTGCCTCTCCCGACAACACGTCCCAACTGGAAATCGCCAGGTCGCCGCCCGGGATAACTGTGGTTTCGGGCCAGCCGCCTGTTGCAACGATCACCAAATCGGGGGCTTCGGATATCACGTCATCGGCTTCGGCATAGGTGTTCAAGCGGATATCGATTCCAAGCAAAGTCACTTCGGAAATCAACCAGTCAGCTACGCCCCAGACCTGTCTGCGCGTTCTCCCTTTAGAGGCCAGAACCAACTGCCCGCCCAGCCGATCCGACGCCTCGAACAGCACGACTTCGTGACCGCGCAGGGTGCAGACCCGTGCGGCCTCCAGTCCGCCGGGCCCGCCGCCGACGACAACAACTTTCTTTCGGGTGTCGCTGTAGGCGATGATATGAGGCAAGGTCTGCTCACGCCCCGTGGCGGCATTGTGTCCGCAAACGGCAGGTTTGCCCTGATTGACCCGGTCCACGCAGTAGCCCAAGCCGACACAGGGGCGGATGCGTTCTTCTTCCCCCCGCGCGAGTTTTTCTACCAGATAGGGATCTGCCATCTGTGCGCGGGTCATGCCCACCAGATCGACATGGCCGCCGGAGACCGCGTGGCGGGCCGTGGCAATATCCGCAATCCCTCCTGCGTGCAGGATAGGCAAATCGACGGCATCACGGATGCGCCCGGCCACGGTGATATGCGGTGCCGCCGGCAGGCCCATGGGGCGCACCCATTCAGCCAAACCCAGATCATCATAGGGCGCGCCGGCGAGGATGTTGAGCAGGTCGACATCGCTGGATTTTTCCAGCATCCTGGCTGCGGCAATGCATTCTTCAGCGCTCAGCCCACCTTCTTTCAGTTCATCGCCGGTGATGCGCATCGACAGGATGAAATCAGCGCCGACTTCGGCGCGCACGGCGTCGAGCACCTGCAAGGTCAGGCGCATGCGGTTCTCCAGCGTTCCACCATAGTCATCGTCGCGCTTGTTTGTCAGCGGGGACAGGAATTGCCCCAGAAGGTGTGAGTGGGACAGGAGCTCGATCCCGTCGAATCCTCCTTGCTGACAGCGACGCGCAGCGGCTGCGAAATCGTCAATCACGCGGTTGATGTCTTCTTGTTCCATGGCCTTGGGAAAGGCACGATGTGCACGTTCGCGGATACTGGACGGAGCTATGACAGGCAGCCAATGGCCATCATCCCATGCAGTGCGGCGCCCCATATGAGTGATCTGACACATGATCGCGGCACCATGTTCGTGAACGCCATCCGTTAGTTTCCGAAACCATGGAATGACGCTGTCATCACCGGCATAAAGCTGGCCGAACACCGATGGGCTATCAGGGGCGATATTGGTCGACCCACCGACCATGGTCAGGGCAACCCCGCCCTTTGCCTTTTCCTCGTGATACAACCTGTAGCGGTCCCGGGGATGGCCATCTTCAACAAAATTCGGCGCATGGGACGTGCTGACGATGCGGTTGCGCAAAGTTAGGTGTTTCAATTGAAACGAATCGAGTAGGTGCGCCACTTTCGTGCCCCTTCGGCCAAATCTGCTGTTTGAAAACTGTCCAGGGTCGGCTCCGCTGGTCAGTTTCAACACCTGATGAGTTTGGTTGTCGAAAGCACTTTACTTGGGAAGCTATGCGTAAGAATTCACTGCTTCCGACATTGCTGTATGAAAAGGCGACCCGACCAGGAAATCCAATGGTGGAACACCCTTTGAGCACAGAAGGGAACCTGGCAGGGGCCGCTCGATCCATCAAGGTCTGCACAAGGTTGCAATCACGTGCAATCTTAGATTGGAGGTGCTGCGCGCGCTGTGATCAACTGTCTGGCAGTAACTCTTTCGCGATGTATCATGTACAGACCTGCACCGATGATGATGGCAATGCCAAGCAGGCTAAGCCTGTTCGGAAAGTCATTGAAGACAAGGTAGCCAAACAAGGTTGCTACCGGCAGCTCAAAATACTGCAAAGGAGCCAATGTGGCAGACGGGGCAAATGACAGCGCATAAGTCATCATCATGTGGCTTACCGTCGCAAAAAAACCGGTCCCAAGAAGCCACAACAGTGCAATGTCTGTCGGCCAAACGGGATCGAAAAGTTCGGAGCCAGAACCTTGCGCAACCAATAAGATTGGAATGCAAAACAGACTGGCAACCAGGCCAGTGTGAAATTGCAGAGCCACCGGGTGCATCCGTCGCGACAAGCCCCGCGTCACAAGAATGTAGAAAGCGAAAGCAACAGCCGTACCGAGAGGAATAATTGCCACCGCGCCGAAAGCCGCGAAGCTGGGTTGGATGACGAACAATACGCCGACAAACCCTACAAGAGCTGCCCCGACGCGACGAGGACCGACATCTTCACCAAGGTAAAACTTGCCGACCAGCAAGACAATGAACGGTGCCACAAACACGATGGCGAGGGCATCAGCAAGCGGCATCACTCGGATAGCCGTAATGAAACAAAAAGTCGCGAACAGCAAAAGTATTGAGCGGAATACAAGTACCATCAATTCACCGCTCGCGACACGCAATGACAGTCCCATTTTCCAGACAAACGGTCCCATCAACGCACATTGCAATACAAAGCGGGCGGCCGTTATCTGCCCAACTGGCACACTGGCCGATGCGAGCTTGGCAGCTACATCCAGCAAGGGAGCAGTCAGGCAAAATCCAAGCATCAGTGCAACGCCCGCAAGGGTGCGATCCGTGGATTGAGGTGTGGAATCAGCTGAGGTCATCCCATCATGAAGAACTGTCGCCAAATGCGTGTCTGTTCTCAATGCGACGCCAGGCAAAAGTCCCGATATTCCCGAGCTCGGAAAGAGTAGGAGTTTGCTCATGCAGCGAACCGCAGGTTCCATGACCCGCACGGCAGCATCAACTGCCTTGTTTCAGGATTCGCTAACGAGATGTACTGGCCTTTTCATTCAACGGTTTACCTGCAAGGCCAGGCACAGAGATCGGCGACCTGCAAATCTCTAGAAACCGGTCAATCAACGCTGTCTGCACTGCTTGGCGAGAGCGGGCAATCACCACCCTGTAGTGTCCGATGCTTTCCTCGAGCGGTCGCGCAACGATGGGGTCGCCTTCAATCGTGCGATCCTGCTTGGGCGGGAAGCCTGCCAGGGTGAAGCCGAACCCCTTGCCGACGTAGGCCTGAACAAGCTCGCGTGATTGGGATTGGAATGGCACTTCGGGGTGAACGCCTGCGGCCTGCAGCAGTTGAAGATAGCTAGGGCCAGGCCCGGCTGGTGATACAGCGATATAGGGCAGTCCGATCAGGTCGGACAGGCTGATCCGGGCTTTTGCTGCCAAAGGGTGTTCGCCTGACAGCAGAACCAGGGGCGGCAGCTCCAGCAGCACTTCTGCCTCATGCCGCTTGAGATCGAACCCCTGGTCAAAAACCACCAGCGCATCCACTTCGCCACCATCCAGTGCGTCCACCAAGGTCGGATAATCCGCTTCCTTCACCTCGACACGAACGTCTGGGTAGCTTTCGCGGAAGGCAAGCACCGCAGGCAGGACGATGCGCTGTGCCAGTGCGTGATGAGTGCCGATGTGGATCCTGCCAGTGCGTCCTGACGCCAGGTTCTCGGCCTGCCTGTCCAGCGCCGCGGCCTGCGCCAGCAGCGCCTCAGCCTGGGCGAAAAACTCCTTTCCCGCAGGCGTCAGCCGCATACCTTGCGCCGGAAAGCGGTCGAACAGGGTCAGGCCGGTGGTCGCCTCCAGTTTGTCCACCGCTGAGGCAATCGCGGCGGGAGAAACATTCAATTGCCGAGCAGCCTGGGCAATACCGCCCCGCCGGGCGGTTTCTGACAGGTAGGCGAGTTGGCGAAGGGTGAAATTAATCATCTAAAAAACTGACTTTTGAGGTGTATTAAATCAGTTTTACCGACCTTTTGACAAGCCCTATGCTGCTTTTGGGACAAACAGGAGACTCACATGGAGATTCTTCCTCTGACGGGGGGGCTGGGTGCCGAAATTCTGGGTGCGGATGTCCGCAGCGATGCAGATTTTGACGCCATTCAGCGCGCATTTGCCAAATACTCGGTGATTGTGCTGAGGGGGCAGGATGTGGGCCCGGAAGATCACCTCGCCTTTGCCCGCCGTTTCGGGCCGGTCAACGTGAACCGGTTCTTCAAGCCGGTCAAAGGGCACCCCGAGATCGCCATGGTGCTGAAAGAGAAGAACCAGAAAGAAGCCGTTGGAGAAGGTTGGCATACCGATCATTCCTACGATCAGGAACCGGCGATGGGCTCGATTTTGCATGCGATCGAAATGCCGCCTTACGGCGGCGATACGCTGTTTGTCTCAATGGGGGCCGCCTACGAGGCGCTTTCGGCCCCGATGCGCCGGTTTCTCGGCGAGCTGACGGCCGTGCATTCCTCGCGGCATGTGTTCGGCGCTGCCGTAATGGATAGCGAGGCAGTAAAGTCAGGACGTCTGGGCAATGCAGAGGCCGCAATCCAGGACGCCCGGCATCCGGTCGTTATCACGCATCCCCTGAGCCGACGGCGTGGCCTTTTTGTGAACCCGGTCTTCACAACCCGTATCGAGGGTTTGGCCCCGGCTGAGTCTGAGGCGCTTCTGGCCATGCTCTATGCCCATTGCCAGCAACCCGAGTTCCAATGCCGTGTGCGCTGGCAGGCCGGTGACATTACCATGTGGGACAACCGCGCCACCTGGCATAAGGCGATCAATGATTATCACGGCTTCCGCCGCCTGATGCATCGTGTCACTGTTGAGGGCGTGCCCCTCGCGCCCGCTGCTGCGGCCTGACCTTAGCGAAAGTATCGCAATGACCCACCTCAACTCACAGGCAGCAACCAGCCGGCCCAATGTCATCCTGATCCTTGCGGACGACATGGGATTTGCCGATCTTGGCTGCACCGGTTCTGAAATCCAGACCCCCAACATCGACGCCCTTGCGCGGGGCGGCGTTATGCTGTCGGCGATGTACAACTGCGCCCGCTGCTGCCCCACCCGTGCTTCGCTTCTGACCGGGCTTTATCCGCATAATGCAGGCGTTGGCCACATGGGCGCCAATCTGGGCACCCCTGCCTATCAGGGCTTCCTGCGCAATGACAGTGCCACGATTGCCGAGCATCTGCGCGCCAGCGGTTATGCCACGCTGATGTCGGGGAAATGGCATGTGGCGGGCGATTTTGAAGCCCGTAAGGTGGACAGTTGGCGGGTTGGCGACGTCGAACACCCAACCCCGCGCCAACGCGGCTTTGACCGGTTTTACGGGATCATGGATGGGGCCACACATTTCTTTTCGCCGCATTACATGCTGGAGGATGACAGTCGGGTCGAAACCTTCCCCGATGACTTCTACTTCACCGACGCCATCACCCAAAAGGCTATTGGTATGATCGAAAGCGCTGTGGCGGAAGAAAAACCCTTCTTCCTTTACCTAGCCCACACAGCGCCGCACTGGCCGTTGCACGCCCACCCTGAGGACATCGCAAAATACGATGGGGTCTATTCAAAAGGCTGGGACCATATTCGCACCGCGCGCCATGAAACCATGAACAGTCAGGGTGTGTTCCAGCGCGGCTGGGACATCTCGCCCCGCGACAGCACTGTACATGGTTGGGAGCAGGAACAGAACCGGGACTGGGAGGCCAGCAAGATGGCCACCTACGCGGCGATGGTTGACCGAATGGATCAGTCGATCGGCACGCTGGTTGCGGCCCTGAAACGGCTCGGTCAGTTCGACAACACGCTGATCCTGTTCCTGTCAGACAACGGCGGCTGCGCCGAATTCATGGCCGAGGACGGCTGGGCTAAGTTCTATCCCGACCGCACCCATGACGGCAAGCAGATCACCATGGGCAATGTGACCGGTCTGCGCCCCGGCGATGCCCAAACCTTCCAGAGCTATGACAAACCGTGGGCCAATGTCTCCAATGCGCCGTTCCGGCTTTACAAGCATTATGTCCACGAGGGCGGTATCTCCACCCCACTGGTGGCCCATTGGCCAAATGGGTTCGAACCGCGCGGCACGGCTCATGCAGCCTGCCATGTGGTCGATATTCTGCCGACCATCCTGGAAGCCACCGGAGGCGCCTATCAGACAGAGGTGGGCGGTCATGATATCCAACCGTTGCAAGGGGAATCTCTGCTAGGTCTTATGAAGGGCAAGGACTGGCAGCGCGAGCAGCCGATCTTCTGGGAGCACGAGGGCAATGCCGCCATCCGGTTGGGCCAGTTCAAGCTGGTTCGACTGCATGATCGCCCCTGGGAGCTTTACGACATCGAGGCCGACCGTACCGAGCTGACCGACCTAGCGGGCCGCAACGCCGCCCTTGAGAAAGACATGATCCACCAATACCTGGCTTGGGCGGAAACCGTCGGCGTGATGGACTGGAACGAAGCGTTGCCGAAACTGCTGGCGGCGTGGGGGATGGAGAACGCGGATGGCTGAAGCTGATCGCTAGGTGGTTGCTGAGGTCCCTTGGTAAAGGACGGGTTTGCTCGCATCCTGCCAGTTCTGGCGAGGTGTAACGAATGGAACCGAAGCCAGCATCAGATCATCCATTTCGATCTTACCTGTGACTTTGGCGGTATCTTGCTCTGGGTAGATTGCTCGCCTCATCTTTTTTCTTGAGACGAATGTTTAATTATAGGAATGTATTTGAAAAAATCGAAAGTAGAACAGAGGAGTAGGCGTCAAATGGCCGGGAAGTTCGAGATATATAAAGACAAGGCTGGTGAATTTCGGTTTCGTCTGAAAGCCGGGAATGGTGAAATCATTCTGGCCAGTGAAGGATATGTTCAAAAGGCGAGTGCCACGAACGGGATCGAGTCAGTCAAGAAGAACGCGCCGGATGACGGTCGGTACGAGCGCAAGGAAACCAAGTCCGGCGGTCATATGTTCAACTTGAAGGCCAGCAACGGTCAGGTGATCGGCACCAGCGAGAGCTATACCAGCACTTCAGGGCGGGATAATGGGATCGATTCCGTCAAACGGAACGCACCTGACGCACGTGTCGACGATCTGACGTGACCTGACACGGTAACTTCTTACCACTTCCATTTGTGTAAACTGCAAAGGCGAGATGCATGGACGCATCTCGCACAAAGGCTAGAACAACCAAGCCGAAAGCACACATCAATCAACCCGTAGGCGCGAACGCATCGTGAAGCGCTTCGTTTCGATTCTGTTTCAAATCCGCGCCTACCGAATAAAACGGCGTTTTAGCGACAGAGGGTCCAGACCCATGCTGGCAATCAAATCCTTCGCTTCAACCGCATTTGCCCTGACGACCATTAAACTGGAAAACATGATCCGCTAAGGGCAGATCTCCCCTGGACTCCGTCCATTTCAGCACTTCGCCCAACTGGCAGGCCAATAGAGTCGCCATCTCCACTGATGCCGCCGCTATTAAGACCGTAGTAGAATTGTCAACTTTGGTTCCGCGCGGGTGGGTTTGTCGCAGGCAAATTGAGTTTGCTCGCGAGGTCCCCAAGGCTAAAAATCCGGGAGTGAGTGTGAGACGGAGGTAAAGCGGTGACCCAACAGAACTGGAGCCAGGCCATTCTCGACCGGCTCAAGTCCGCAGGAAGTAATCTGACTATACCAGACGGATCCCAACTGTTTGCACCGGGCGCTTACGGTGAGATGTTTTTGATCGTCCGTTCGGGCATCGTCCGGGTGGAACAAACAAGCCCGTCGGGACGCACCGTCGTTCTTTATCGGGTTGGCCCGTACGACAGTTGCGTTATGACGACCTCGTGCATGTTGTCGGATATCCCCTATTCAGGGTTCGGTTATGCCGAGGGGCCGGTGACGGCGCTGGCCATTGGGCGGGACAAGTTCAACACGTTGCTGGCTACAGATGCCGAGTTTCGGGGCGCGGTTTTCATGGCGTTTTCACAACGCATTGTTGAGCTGTCCGAGGTTATCGATGATCTTCTACTTAACCGGATGGACCTGAAATTGGCGCAGTGGCTTTTGGATCAGGGCGCACCTTCGGGCGATATCCGCATCACGCACCAGCGCATTGCGGCCGAACTGGGCAGCGCACGCGAAGTCATGTCCCGTATTCTCAAGGATTTTGAACATCGCGGGTGGGTCAGGCTTGAGCGAGGTGTGATTTATCTGCAGGACCGCCCAGCCCTGCACCACCATGCAAGAACGGGGGTTGTGTGACCTCGTCACATAACATGGCTTGGAAAACAGTGAATCTTGGACCAGACAATCAAGGAGATTCGACCATGCAATTCACGTCTAATGTCGGTTCTGTCGACCGGATTCTGCGCCTGATCCTCGGTGGTGTGCTGATCCTTCTGGCACTGACCGGTACTATCGGCCCCTGGGGTTGGCTTGGGGCTGTGTTTGTGGTGACGGCATTCATGAAATTCTGTCCGATCTATGCGCTTCTGGGTCTGTGCACCAACAAGCAAGCCAAGCCGTAACACGACCAACCCTTGCCTCGTACAACGCCGGGATTTGTCTGGATCCCGGCGTTGCGCAGCGGGCGCGGGTCAGGCGCGGCGTTTCTCAGGGCTGACGCTGTTTGAGGCGGCCCGAGCGCCCGTGATCCTGGCAAGGGCGGGGGCCAGCTCGGGGCTATTGAAACGGAACCCGCTGCGTAGCAGTTTTGCCGGAATGACACGCTGGCCACCCAGTATCGTTTCACGTCCCATATCCCCTGCGACGTTTGTGATCAGCCAAGCAGGCAGACGTATCAGGGCAGGGCGGTTCAATACGCTTGCCAAAGCCTGTGTGAACTCTGCGTTGCGCACCGGGTTTGGAGCAGTGGCGTTGAGCGGGCCGTTGATATCCGGATGCGACATGGCGAATGCGATGACGCGGATCAGATCATCCCGTTCGATCCAGGGCATCCACTGTTGTCCATTCCCCAGCTGACACCCGGCACCAAACTCGAAAGGTGTCAGCATTCGGGCCAGCATGCCGCCTTCAACCCCCAGCACCAGACCGATACGCAGTTGCACAACCCGGACGCCCATATCCACGACTGGCGCAGCGGCGCGCTCCCATGTGTCGCACACCTCATGGATGAAGGCGGGGCAGTGCGTGTCGTCTTCGGTGAGGGTCTCGTCTTGCCGCAGCCCATACCAGCCCACGGCGGAGCCGGTGATCAGGCAAGATGGTTTTTGATCCAGCCTGCGGGTCAGTGCGACCAAATCTTTCGTCATCTTGACCCGAGACTCCAGGATGCGCGCGCGTTTCCGAGGCGTCCAATGCGCGTTTGCCACCGGCTCACCCGCCAGATTGACGATGGCGTCAAAACGCTCTGTGTTGTCAATTTGCTTGAGTGAGGCGATCAGGCGTACCGGATGGGTCAAAGCGTCGACCTTTTGCAGATTGCGGGTCAGGACGGTGACGTGGTGGCCGCCAGCAACCAGCGCTTCGACCAGACGTTGCCCGATGAAACCGGTGCCACCCGTGATCAGCAGATGTTGTCGGGGCGCGAGTTGCGCGACCAGAGAGGCCGAGTTGACAGCATTCAACCGCGTGCTGCGTGCGGCCGCCACCAAATCGCGCGCGCTGAACAGCGCCACACCAATCGCGGCAAGGGTCGCCATGATGCTCCAACCGCCGTGATGGACGGGTACCATCGCTGACGGCAGGGCAGACCAGGTCCAAAGGTATGGGGCAGCCAGCGCGAGGATCGCACCATAATTCAGCGCCAGCAAAGTGTGATTGACCCGTTCCGTGGAGGGGAGACGGCGGGTTAGGTCCTCTTCAACGAAATCCCAAAGGGTAATCAGGACCTCAAGGCCCAGGATTATGGTCAGAGCAATGGTAAACGTGCCGTGGGGTTCGAACCATCCAAGGCACAGGAAGATGACGGCGTAGAACGCGTTCCTGACCCCATGCAGGCGCAGTTCGGTCTGTTGCGAAGGGCGCCAGGCCAGCCGCTCGGTGCCTTCATGGTGCACCAGCGTGTCGAATGCACCCATCGAGATCTGAAGGGCAATCAATGTCCAAAGCAGGGGGTCAGTCATGTCGGATCCTTTCTGTCGTGAAAAATGGCGTCCTGGTGGATCAACTCTCCGAACAGGCGGCTATGAAGGCTTAGGGAAAACAGAAACCGCGCGTCGCCAAGATCGGTGTGAGTGATGGTCAGAACGCCAGGGCGAATCCAGCGCGGGAGGCGCAGTTTCCTATCGCCCAATTGAACGAAGTAATGGTCGCTGAGAAAGCGGAGGCCGGTGCGGTCTGCTTGAACGCGTAAAGCGATACCGATACCGGCGCCGATGTATTCTTCGATCCCGGTCGGTCCAGAGAACCGTTTTGAGCTGTGGATAACTTGAGGAAACCCTCCGGCGCGCCCATACTGGCGGATCCAGAACTGTCCGTTAACGGAACTATCCTCGGTCACGGTGACAATCGCGGGCTGATCCACGCTGGATGTATCAAAGGGTAGGGGGCCGCCGATCAGACGGGCCAGATGCGCCAGCAGTTGCCCGGCCAGCGTCAGCCGCATTGCTACAACTTTGCCCTGATAGACCACGCTGGCGCCGTTCGCTAGGCAATGACCGAACCGCGCCCGGACCTGATGGGGCAGGGCGGCCCAAGCTGCGGCGCCAACCAAGTTGCGAAACCTTTGATCGGACATGTCCATAACATGCGGAGAGAAATTGCTCAGTTTCATATCACACCATATGCTGTAGTTGCTGTTACTTCTGTAAAAAGAGAAATACATTCTCAAAATTTTTTACGACTTGCCTTTCTTGCTCCCGATCTTGAGGAGCATGATGATCTTGTCGCCCATCTTCATAAGAGCCGAAAGCTTGGACTTGGGGACCGACAGCATTTGCTCGGACCATTGGTCGGCCGTAGTCAGGAACTGTTGCATATTTTGCATTCTCTCCAATACGACAGGGGACAGATCAGCCTCGTCCGAGGCTTGTTGCACGCAGATGTCCAACGCCCGCATCGCGGGGTCGATCTCGCGCTCTTTGCGGCCTTTTGCAATCAGAAGGGCCATGTTCCAGACATCAGTTTCGGCTGCGAAGTGCTCGCGACGATCACCGGGGACGGGCACGCGGTGGATCAAACGCCATCCGGCCAGCTCTTTCAGCGAGTTTGAAACATTTGACCGGGCGATGCCAAGTTCGTTTGCGATTTCTTCGGCATTCATGGGCGAAGTGCTGAGGTACAAAAGCGCATGTATCTGCGCTACGGATCGGTTCACACCCCACTGGCTGCCCATATCACCCCAATAGAGGATGAATTGTGAACGGGCCGAGGATTCGGATAAATCAGTTGTTTCTGTCATGACAGAAATATGAGATACCGGTAGTCTGATGTCAAACAAATTTACCATGACGTCAGGGTGATCCGCCCGAAACCTGTACCGAGGTCTTGTCGCAACCGGATCGCAATTGATGACCGTGGAATCCTGAGTGACTAACCAATTCCAAAGTCAAATTTAGGGAATTAACCAGCCGAAATACCTGCCGTGCATTTGTAGCTAACAAACTATGCTAAAACCCGCGGTACGTTGGAACTGGTCACCTGACCGTGGCAATCTGGACATTTCCTACACGGAACCGACCATCCGCGGCCAACGGTACCCATTTTTCAGGACCGACACGCCGTCCACCTGTCCAGGTTCCGTTCGTTGAGCCCATATCACGAATAAAAAGATCGCCCGTTTTTTCTACGCGTAAAACACAATGCTGACCCGAAGTTCTTTCGCTGCGAGAAAGCGCAAGATCAGCCCAGTTCTTGTCACGTCCGATTTTGATCTGATGTGTGTTAGACAAGCCTTTAACATTCCGAAATTCGACAAACTTGCCGCGATCCGGGCCGTTCAGAACAACCAGTTGCCAAAAGGCCAAGGCGCGGGGAGCCATCGGGCTGTACCATGTCACATCGGCGGCCCTGTCATACCGGGATGCGACGTTCGGATTTGCTCCGGTTAAGCCAAACGACATGATCTTCTTCAACGCGCGGGTAGAACGCCGCATATGAGATACCGGATTGCCGCGTTTGTCGCGCATATTCAGACGTAAGGCATATCGTCCCAGGCTGTGCCCACCAAGAAAACCTTCGCAGATCAACCAGTAGCTAAGAACCAGGATCAGATAAAGCCCTACCGGTAAGGCCAGACCGGTATTTCCCAACCGTAGTTCCTGACGCAACACAGGTTCCAAAGTGACCAATACAAAACCCAGAAACATAAAATCTAGGACAGCGGCGGCGCTCAGCAGGCGCGCGGCGTTTTTTGAATCCAGAGGTCCACTGAGCTTCATGTCCGCGCCCCCAACAAAGTAAGCACCATAAAAAGGGCCGCGCCGATCGAGAATAGGAACAGCGCGTCGCACCTGATCCGCAGTGCTCGTCTCCCACCTGCACCGGCGCTTTGAAAATGGAATCCAGCGACCCACACGGCAAGACCCGTTCCTGTGACAGTGAATAACAGGACTTCCGGCAAGACCTGTTGGTGGGGCGCAATAGAAAGCCAGTCAGCGGCCCCCACCATAAGGCCGCCCCACAAAAGCGCGACGACATAAGCTGCAAAGCCAAGAGACTCATTTCTTTGCTGACTTAGCTTTCCGACAAGTGCACCCAATCCCCATCCCAATGCCGCAGCGACTAAAACTAATAATGTCAGGCGGACAGGTAAAGACAGTGAAGAAACCTGAACATTGAACACAATACTGGACGTATTGTTCGTCAAATTGGAAGTAATACCGAGAAACGCAAGAAATGCGCCAACTCCGGCACCGAGGTGCCCAAGGAAGGTAAAAATATCATTTGCGAGTGAGAGTTTATCTCTGATATCAAAGGGTAATTTCATTGAAAATCTCGAGTTTGATAAATAAGGAATTCACGTGTTCGGCGACGTGAGACGATATTACCATTCTTCACTTGCACACATGCGAATCGTTGATTGAAAATAAAAAGTATGTGACTTCATAATCAACTACGAAGAAAATTATGAGTACGGAGTTTGTTGATGCGTTCAGTAGCAATTTCTATTTTTGCGGTTTTTTCTCTTCTACTTTCAGCCTGTACAGAAGAAACAATTCAATCTGCGTCATCATCGGCAGTCGCTGGCAAGACGCAGCAGGAAAAGCAACTTGAAAAGCAGGTTCGAAGCCTGGATCAGGTTTCAAAAGATATCATCGTCAACAATACCATTCAGGGTGCCCTGGCTGGTGCAGTCGTTGGTTGTGGGATCGGATTGTTGCTGGGTGGCAGTGGCAGCGATTGTGCCGCTGGTGCAGCAGCAGGTGGCCTGATCGGCGGCGTAGGCGGCAATCAGGTCGGCAAGAAAGCGGCAGCCAAAAATGTTGAAATCGTCAACAGCAAGGCTGTTCTGGCCAATCTGTCCAACGTCAGTAAGCAACTGAATTCGGT
Source organism: Ruegeria sp. P8 (assembly GCF_056534665.1). NCBI lineage: Bacteria > Pseudomonadati > Pseudomonadota > Alphaproteobacteria > Rhodobacterales > Roseobacteraceae > Ruegeria > Ruegeria sp. P8. Next base: position 102,161 of record NZ_JBQERC010000007.1, on the reverse strand, counting down.
CGAAGCAAACCTGCGGTCAGTTCTGGCATCGCAAAACGCGGAACTGAAGTCGCTTCGTCGTCAACTGGATGGCGGCCAGGTTTCTCAATCGGCGTACAACGCACGCGTCAAGGCTATCAAGTCAAACCGCCAGGTTGTTTCGAATGAGCTAAAGCGCAGCGAAAAGAACATGGATGGAACGATTTCCGAGTTGCGTGCTGCCTCAAGCAAAGGCCAGCCTGGTCTGGGTGGAGCCACGAATGCAGCCGTCAGCAACAAAAATCGTCTGGCGCGGACGCGGGCATCCATCAATCTTCTTTAAGTTTCTTTGACCCGCGTTCGTTACCGGACGCGGGTTTTCCAATAGTAAGTGTGTACCATGACCTCTGATCTTTTTCGTTTCTCAAAACCGGTAATGCTGGTCTCATTGATCGCCCTTGCGGGATGTACAGGATCTACGGACCCAACCACCGCGACTCTCTTCGACAATATTGCTAACCTGAATTCCGGGGAATACGATCGCCAGATTGCGCAAAACAAGGCGCAAGCGGATGCCATTCTTGCTCAGAACAAGGCGGCTGAGCAGCGAAACGCTCAGCTGGCGGCGCAGCGCAATGCCAATCAAAGCGAGATAAACGCGTTGCGTCAGCAGATTGCGGAAGTCAAAGCCCAAGGGGCCAAAGCCCGCGCAGCGTCAGCTTCGGACCCGGTGAAACTGCAGCAAGTTCAGGCTTTGGACAATCAACTGGGGGCCGTCGAACGGGACGTATCAAGCGGCGCTGATCCGTCTGTTGTACGGAACGAACTGAACCGGATTAAGTCGGCCTATCGCGCGCTGTCGATCTGATAAGAAACACGCCAGGTCGGCGCTTGTCGACGCATGCGACGACCGGGACAACTTGCCTGAGGGGGGTCTTGGGATCGTGACCTACGGAATATCACGCACATTTATTGCGGTTGCGGCTGCATTGGTTTTTGCAAGCTCAGCCCAAGCGCAGGACGGTAAGACGCGTGCGCCTGCGACCGGGCTTGCAATTCTGGATTGCGCTCCGGCAATACCTGCACCGGAAGACAGTTGTCTGGTGCGGGTACCGTCAGGCAACGAACGCGGCGGTATGAGCTTTCGATCCCTTGGTGATACGCAAGCTGATTTCGAGTTCGTCAAAGATGTCGACGAATTGCCCGGTAACCTGACCCTCTCTGCTACAATGGTTCTGATTGACCTTTCTGTCGGGGATCGCAGTGGCAGGGTGCGCAGCTGGAGCCGCGAGAGGGACCTTATATCGCGCGTGGTGACGAACCTGCCGCCAGATGAGAAAGTTGCAATCTACGGTTTCGGTAACGATATTGTCGAACTCTCACCATTCTCCACCAGCCGCTCGCGCGCGGAAGACGTGGTCAAATCTCTAGAAATCAAAGAACAGAACACGCGCCTTGTTGCAAACTCGACCCGGGCAATCGAATTGCTCAGCGAGCAGGACGATGTGCTGTTGAAAAACCTGATCCTGATCACCGACGGCGACGAGGAAGGGTTGGCCACCGTTGAAGAGATTTCAGCGGCTGCGGAAAAGGCAGGGGTGTCTGTCTCAGCTCTTGGGATGTTCTGGCGGGCACAGGGGAATGCCCGTACCACGCGCGGCATCGATGTTTTGAAACGCCTGACCGATCCTCAACAAGGTCTAATGGAAGAAGTGTTTCTTCAGAACCAACAAACAGCAAACACGGTAGTTTCAAGCTTCATTCGAACTTATGGAAATTCGGTCAAGGGCTCAGGCCTGATCGTCCCCGTAGGCGATGCGGCGCCAGCGCGTATCACGATTGACATGATCGAACCTGTTGTTGGTCAACCTGGTCAGACACAGACCAAGAGCTACTCGGCAGAGTTTCAGCCTGTCAATGTAGCGGCGGCGCAAACGGAAGAACCGGCTGAACCGGAAGTGGATGAAACTCTGATTTTCGGCTTGCCGGCTTTGTATGTCTATGTCGGTGCCGGTGTTCTGGCTTTGCTGGTACTTTTGCTGGCGTTCTTGCTGATGCGCCGCGGGGGCTCTGGTTTTGATGATGATCTGGAAGAGATCGAACTAGGGGATATCCCAAATGCTGAGGAAGTGCCGAACCGCGACGCAGCACCGACGGCTGCGCATGTACCGCCTCCGGTTGCCTTTCTTGTGCGTGTTGACAATGGACACCGGTTTCCGGTGCCCGCCGGGCGTTCGACTTTGGGCCGCAGCAGCACTAACGCCGTGGTCGTTCCCGATAGCGGCGTATCCCGTGTTCATGCGGAACTGAGCGGATCGCTGGATGGCAAGTTCACACTCAGTGATCTGGATAGTCTGAACGGGACGCTGGTCAATGATCGCAAGATCAAAGGCGCGCAAAGAATAAATGTGGGTGACACTGTGGGCCTTGGGCCCGTGCGCCTGAAACTGGTCCGCGGTTAATCCGCCAGATCATCTGAACAGGAAAGGTGATGAAAATGGGTAACGATAACAAGACTAGCTGGTTGTTCGATAAGGATGACGAAGAGTTGAACGATCTGGACATAGAAGGAGATGACGGTTTTACCGAGAGCCTTGCTCCCTCGAACAATGAACCGACACATGCAATCGGCGGATCATCCTACAGCGAAGCCCCGACCGAATATGTAGAATCTGACAAGACGCAGATCTACCACGGAGGTATGTCCAAGAGCTTTTCCGGAAAAGCCGAATTTGATCCAATGATTGATCCCATTACAGGATGGTTGGTCGTGGTGAAGGGCCCCGGACTGGGACAGTCTGTAAACCTGGGTTCAGGTATGAACACGCTGGGACGCGAGGGAGGAGAGCGTGTGTCACTGGATTTTGGTGACAAGTTGATTTCTGGTAAGGATCATCTGCGTATCATTTTTGACGACGCCAATCGGGTATTCTTTGCAGCCCCCGGAACAGGCCGCAATATCAGTCGGATCAACGGGCAGATCGTCGCCACGACAATGCCGCTTGAGAACTATGCTTTGATTGAATTGTCCAAGCAGACTCATGTGCGTTTTGTTGCTTTCTGTAACGAGGATTTTGACTGGTCGGAACTGGCCCAATCCTCTGAAGACTAATTCAGATGACAATTATCAGCGGCAAGCAAAGCCTGGGCCAGCGCGAGAACCAGGAAGATGCGTTTGACATCGTATTCCAGAATGAACGTGACCCCAAATCAGATATCCTCATGCTGGTCGCCGACGGGATGGGGGGGCACGCTGGTGGCGAAGTGGCCGCGAACATGGCGTTGTCAACCTTCAAATCCCATTTCATCGAAGGCTCGAACGCCCCTCGTCCTCGAGACCGGTTGCAGGAGTCATTGACCGCGGCCAATGAAGCTCTGCGTCACAAGATTGGCAGCCAACCGGATCTCAAGGGCATGGGGTGTACACTTGTTGCCGCCCTGAAACTGGGTGACCGTTTGGTCTGGCTGTCTGTCGGAGACAGCAGCTTGTTTCTGCTACGCGACGGACGGCTGAAAAAGCTCAACGCTGATCACTCGCTTTACGGCGAGCTTTTGCAGATGGTTGCGTCTGGTCAAATCACTCAGGACGAGGCTGACAACCATCCGCGTCGCAACGCACTGCGCTCTGCCTTGATGGGAGATCGGATTTCACTGACGGATATCAACGCGATCAACCTGAAACCCGGTGATGTCGTACTGGTATGTTCTGACGGGCTTGATACGTTGTCGCAAGCCGAGATCACCGGTGTGTTGCAAAGCGGTAAAAGTCGCGACATGCGTGGTGTGGCCTCGGATCTGCTGAATGCCGTCGAGGCGAAAGGCAAACCGAAACAGGATAATACGACTGTTGTGGTTTATGCACATGTTCAGGAAGGCATGAGCAGCATGTTGCGGGGCAGCCAGTGGGCGTTCACACCCACTGACAATCGAAAGAAAACACTGAAATACATTGCGATCGGACTTGGGGCTTTAGCCGTTGGGGCCACTATTGGTGCGCTGAGTTTCGGTGACAAGAAGACAGCGGAAACTGATCTGGCACCAAAGCCCGAGCCCGCTCCAGTAGAGCAGGAAGAACGCAGTATCGGAGACAGCTCGGTCGCCGAGCCGGTTTCGCCGGAAACACCTGTTGAAGGTGGTGATAGCCCCGCCCCCGAGGAATCGGAAACTCAGGAACCGGTGGCTGATCCGGAAGCGTCTGGTGAAGAAACCCTTCCGTCAGACGCGCCTGAAGCGTCTGGTGACCAGCCCACTGAGGATGTGACCAATCAGGATGAGAAGCCGTCCATTGATTCAGTAGTTCAGGAGTAGCGCCGCCCGTGTCCGCTCATTTGCCAAGGGGAGAAACCTTTGCCGGCTATGTCCTGGGGGACGTGCTTGGGCAAGGGGGCTTTGGCATCACATATCAATCGCGCAACCGGGAATCAGGCGAAAGATTTGCAATCAAGGAGTACTTCCCGGCGGATTACGCCAGTCGCGGACCCAAGAACGCAGTCGTTCCTACAAGCGAAGGGCGTCAGCTTTTTCACATGGGGCTCGAGGCGTTTTTACAGGAAGCTAACATGTTGCGCGATCTCCCGCAGCAGCAGGGATTGATGCGTGTTCGGGCAGCTTTTCGCAAGCATGGTACAGCCTATTGCGTGATGGAATACATCCACGGCGATCCGTTGGACCGGATGATGACCCGTATGATCGAGGCACGTGGCTCCGTACCTCAGGACCTCGTAAAAAAGTTTCTCCAATCAATGCTTGGTGCATTGGATGCGGTTCACAAGGTTGGGATAGTACATCGCGACATGAAGCCTGCGAATGTCATGATCCGAAAGGATGGGCAGCCGATCCTGATTGACTTCGGAGCAGCGCGACTGATGGGCAAGTCCAGCGGGTTGGCCTCTATGTTCACACGGAAATACGCCGCGATCGAGCAGTTTCCGCCCGAAAAAACCGGGTTGGCAGGCGGAGTTCACGAAGGACCGTGGAGCGATCTGTTCGCATTGTCCGTTATTCTTTACGAAATGGTGTCGCAAAGCCTGCCGCCAAATGCGGAAGAACGCTGGAAAGACAAGCGGGCCACTGGTCGTGATCCTTATGTGCCCGTGCGTCAGAATCTGATCCGCAACCGTGTGCAGGCCCAATATGATGACGTTCTGCTCAATGCGATCGACATGGGGTGTCAGCTGTTGCCCCGAGACCGAATTCAGACTGCGCGAGACTATGCCCGGATTTCAGGTATCGATTTGCGTCACCCTGTCGAGAAACATGAACCACCTGACCCGAAACCAAAGCGACCGCAGGACGGTCGCACGCCTCGACACAAGCGCGGTGGTCGTGCTGGGTATAAGGCATCGCTAATGGTGTTGATGTTTATTCTGGTCGTTGCTGTGGCCGTAATTGCGTATGGAACTTTGATGTGAATGTTGTGATCGCCCTTCGTGCATTGTTTTTCTCAGTTGTGTGGTCAGCTGCTTTCGGCGTGTCAGCTGCATGCGCGCAGATCCAATCCGAAGTCGTTAGGGTGGCTGATGGTGCGGTTGGGCGTGTGGTTGTCCAATACGAAGGTGGATGGGGAACCGGGTCTGGCTTTGTGCTTGCGCCTTTGCCGGGTGGAGGCGGGTATTATTTCCTGACCAATCACCACGTGATCGAAGGTGGTGTCAGCGCGTTTGTTGGTTTCAAGAAAGGCGACCGGATCTACAAATACGGCGTTCAGGTCGCATACGATTCCTTTGAAAAGGACATGGCTATCCTGAAGATCACACCGCAGGAATCCTTTGATCACAAACCCAACGTTCTGGCGGTGCGTGTTGGGACAATCAACAAAGGCGAGCAGGTTGCCGCAGTCGGTTTTCCTGGCACTTCAGACGTATCCAATGACAGCGGAAACGAGCTGGCCTTTTTTGAGACCACATTGACACAAGGGGCTGTCAGCAAAGTTTCACCCGGAAAAACGCAGCGGAATCGTGGTACGCAAGAAATTGTTCAGCACACTGCAGCAATCAACCCGGGAAACTCCGGCGGGCCGATGATCGATTTCTGCGGTTCGGTTTTGGGGATCAACACCGCCGGTGTCATGTTGAATTCGGATGGTGAAACTCCTGCTAACGGCACGTTCTTTGCACCATCCGCCAATTCCATCGCCGGTTTCCTGCAAGACAGCAATGTCCCGTTCACGCGTCACAAGGCAGGTTGTGATCCTGACAATCCAACTGTCGTTTCCGGTGGTACGTCAGACAGCAACCTTCTGATCATCCTTGCTGTATTGTGCGGTGGAGGCGCTGTGGTGATCGGTGGGATGTACTATGTCGTCTCGCACAATCGCGGCAAGGCTGATTTTAAACCCGAGCGGTCGGCTGCGTCTTCCAAGTCCTCTGGGCGGTCCATTCTTGCCGTGGACATGGCGGGTCATTCTGCGCAGTTCAGTGCTCGGCAGCTGCAATCCGGTGTCACCATCGGGCGTGCCAGCGAGAACACACTGACAGTCACTGATCGCAATTTGAGCCGCCGTCATGCAAGCCTCTCTCTGCAAGGGCGTAAAATGATGCTGACAGATCTTGGGTCTTCGAATGGGACCAAGGTTGACGGGCGGCGCCTCAAGCCAAATGAGCCGGTGCAGATCAACACCACGTCGAGGGTTGAACTGGGAGGGATAGCGCTTGTCCTCAAACGACCCTGATACCGTCCTGTCAATCCGGAACCTTGGTATAGAACGAGCGCCGGGTTTCTTTGTTGTGATCGAAGAACTGGACCTGAGGGCAGGTGAGACCATTGTTCTGGATGCTGTCAGCGGGGCGGGTAAAAGTACCGCTCTGGGGTTGATCGCGGGGGCGCTTCCGTTGACTGCATTGCCGGATACGCACCACGAGATAGCTGGCGTTACGGTGACGCCGGATACGCCTCGTGCGGATTTTGCGGGGCCGGACAAGCTGGGATTTGTACTTCAAACAAACACACTGGTTCCATATCTGACATTGCTCGAAAACATCGAACTGCCCGTGCGCGTTGCGGGTCAGGAACCCGATGCAGAATGGCAGGACCATCTAATCCGGTCGATGGGCCTGGGTGACTATGGGGCGCGAAAGCCGGGTCAGTTATCTGTTGGCCAACGACAGCGAGTATCCGTTGCGCGGGCTTTGTTGGGTCGACCGGCCCTGTTGCTGCTGGATGAGCCGGTGTCGGCATTGGATCCCGCGAATGTCGCCGAGGTCGAGGGCTTGATCGTGCATCTTGCGGCAGAGGCCGGGTCTGCTGTCGTGTTGGCCAGCCATCAGGCGCAGACCGGTGAGTTTGCGCAAACGCCTCGGGCTGATCATCGGCTTCTGGATCATCAGGGGCAGTCCTATTCCATCTTTTCCACAGCGGGTCGTGTAGCGGCCAAGGTGGCATGATGTTGAAAATACCAACCAAACTGGCCCTCAGGGAGTTAAAGCACGACTGGCAATCGGCTTTATGTTTTGTCGCTGCCTTGGCTGGTGTTCTTGGACCTCTGCTGATCATACTTGCGCTCAAGAATGGGGTCATCGGCACAATGGTCGGGCGTCTGATCGAAGATCCGTCGAACCGTGAAATCCTGGCCATCGGCGCGGGGCAGCATGATGCTGCCTTTTTTGCAGGTTTGAGTGCGCGGCAAGATGTAGGTTTTGTTGTTCCCGCAACACGCTCAATCAACACATCCGCAAACGCTGTTCGGAATGAGGCGCAGCGGAAACTGGAGCGGGCGGTGCCATTGATCCCGTCATCTGCGGGTGACCCCTTGGTCAAGGGCGAGGCCGTCGGTCCCGGCCGGATCTGGATATCAGACACGCTGGCAAGTGATCTTTCGGTTTCCGCAGGTGATACACTGGACATGATTATCGGGCGCGAGGTCGACGGGCAGCGCGAGAACGCGCGGCGCGACCTGACGGTTATCGGTGTGCTTTCGCCTGAGATCTGGCCGCGGCCCGCAATCTTCCTGTCGGTTCCCGACTTGCTGGCAGTTGAGCGGTTCCGGGATGACCTGTCCGCGACACCTGGTAACTGGACGGACCCGGTTCCGGAACCTGACAGCTTTGCCAGCTATCGCCTGTATGCCAGATCGCTCGAAGATATCGCAACCCTTTCCGCTTATTTGGCGGATATCGGATTGCAATCTCGTCCAAGGGCTGAAAACGCAGCGCTGTTGCTGTCATTTCGCCGGAATTTAAACATCCTTTTCACGGCCGTAGCGGCATTGGCGATGTTCGGGTTTTGGGCTGCAATGTCAGCCAACCTTCGTGGTATGGTCGAGCGTCAACGCGTCATCTTCAGTTTGTTTTCCATGTTGACGATGCCCGATCGTCAGCGGTGCGTCATTCCCGTTGTGCAAAGCCTGACGCTTGTACTGGGTGGTGTGATTGCGACCTTGGTTATCATCCTGCCTTTTCTGCTTGCCATCAATGCCAGCTTCGAAACGGCGCCCGGAGAGGCCATTGCGCGCCTTTACCCCGGTGACATTCTGGCCACTCTGGGTCTGGGCGCTGTGACAGCTGTCACGGCAGCGGCCTGGGCGGTATTTGCCGTTCGCAATGTTGAACCACAGGAGGTTTTGACCCATGCCTAGACTTCCTCTGAGTATGATTGCCACTCTGATCGGCCTTTTCAGCTTGACTTCAACCGCACAGGCGCAGGACATCACTTGGCGCGAGAAATATTTTAATCCGCAACCCGCCGAGGGAGATTTGACTCTGCCAATGCCGTGCGGCGGAGCGATGACGTTTCGAAAGATCGCAACTCCTAATACTGACGGTGTGATTGGCGATGTTTCGGTTGTACTTGGTCAGGAAGGAAGCGAGCAGCCCTATCTGAACGGTCTTCGCCGGGCGTTTGTATCTGGTGCGTTCGCGGATGAAGATGGTGCGGCCAAGGGCTACTTCTACATGGCCAAATACGAGTTGGCACAGGCACAATGGGATGTGGTCATGGCTGGTCAATGTTCCGAAAAGGAACCCCGCCGACGCGAGTTTGTTCCTGCAGTCGCCCAATCAAAGCTCGACTATCAGCGTTTTGCTGAGGCCTATACGCTATGGTTGATGCAGAACGCCCCGGATACGTTACCGCGTGTCGGTGAAACACGTGGGTATCTGCGATTGCCGACTGAAGAAGAGTGGGAATACTCTGCCCGCGGTGGGTTGGCCGTTGATCAAGCTCTGTTCCGGGCGCCCTTGCCCCCGATTCCGGAAGGGACGCCGCAGGACGAATTCATAGCACATGGTGGAACAGCGTCGGCGGGCGGTAAATTACAGGTTATAGGTTCGTTGCGCCCCAACCCTTTGGGTCTGCACGACATGCTGGGCAATGCGGCCGAAATCGTTGGCGATCCTTTTGCTTTGGTCCGTCACGGGCGATTGCACGGACAGGCCGGAGGGTTTGTGAAACGGGGGGGTGATGCACGCACACCCTTGGCGGACATCACTTCTTCGACCCGGTTCGAAGTGCCGCCGTTTGACATTTTGTCCAATACCTCTTCAGCGGACCGGTTTACCGGCACACGTCTTGTGTTGCAGGGCTTGGCCATTACCTCGGCTGATCAGGACCAGGCTCTGAAAGATGGATTGGACCAATTGGCACGCCCGGACGAAGGTCTTGCTGTAGCGGCCAGCGAACAGGAGGCGATGGACCTTCTGGATGAGATATCGGCCGAGACGTTGTCGGATCGGACCAAAACTCAACTGGCGGTGATCAAGGACACCTTGAACAGGGGGCGTGTGGAACGTAACGCGCAACGCGACCAGTCGATCCGCCTGATCCTGACCTCGGGTGTACTTGTCTGCGGGCAGGGCATTCGACGTTATCTAAATGCGCTGATTTCATCACTAACAATTGCGCCTGAGCTGGACGCGCTTGAGGCGGAAGCCCGGGCAAGTGGGGACCAGTCTTTCCTTGACGAAGTGCTTGCTGCCAAAGAGGACGCTGCGGCCAAGCTGGCCGAACTTGAGGCCAAGGCCAAGGCTGATATTGTCGAATATGCCAACCTGATCGAAGGGCTAGTCGATCAGTATTCACCAGTTTTGCTGCGCAAGCAGATCGATTTCATCTATCCGACAGAAGCAGAACGGGGTCGCGAGCGCGCGACTTGCCTTGCTATGGTTCAGGATCATATCGGTGCGCGAAGCGTAGCTGGCTATTCGGATTTGGATCAGATTGCGAACGACTTTCAGGCAGTTGCTTTGTCGTTTGTCGAAGAATGAATTGGAAAGGTTGAACTATGCGGGATGTATTGAACAAATCGCTTGAAGTACTGGTCTGGATAACGACTTGTCTATCCATTGTCTTTTTCTGTTTCACAGCAATTACGATGTTGCGGCTGTCTCCGCTGGGGCCGGATACAACGACCATCATTGCAGCCTTTCTGACTGTGGTGTTCGGGATTACCGCTTCGCTTGTTTTTGCTGGCATCTGTTTTCAAATCATGGATATCCGCACCTTTTCCAAACACAGCGCGATCAGTTTGAAGAGCCGGAGGTAACATAAGCTATGGAACATTCTGTACTTGGGCTTCGACCCGGCAGCGTCCTTCAGGATACCTACGAGATCAAGTCTCTGTTGGGTGAAGGTGGTATGGGTGCCACATTCCGGGGTTTGAACCGGGCCAGCGGTCACGAAGTGGCAATCAAAGTAATGACACCAAGCTTTGCCAAGAACCAAAAAGCGGTTGATCTGTTCCGGCGCGAAGCGAATTTGCTGCGAACTGTCCGTAGCGAGGCGGTGGTTCGGTTCGAAACCTCCATGCTGGATAAGGACGGGCGCTTGTTTCTGGTCATGGAATTTGTACCAGGTCATCCTCTGTCACATTATCTGAAAAAGGGCGCGCGACTTTCGTCCGATGACGTTCTAAAATTGGGGTTGCGACTGGCGCAGGGACTGGAGGCAATCCATAAACTTGGCATCGTTCATCGAGATGTTGCACCCGACAATGTGATGATCTCGCATGAAGACATTAACCAAGCGAAATTCATAGATTTCGGTTTGGCCTCTGACAGCATCGGAACCGACAAATCGATTATCGGCGACAGTTTCGCAGGCAAGCTGCGCTATTGTGCTCCGGAACAGTTGGGTTTGTTTGGCAATAGTGTTTCAGCCGCGACCGATGCCTACGCACTGGGTCTTGTGTTGATGCGTACGACCGGGCTCGAGTTGCCAGGTGAAGGTAAAGGTTTTGCCGCGGTTGAAGACCGAAAGGTGGACATCAAGATAACCGATCCAAAGGTTGCGCCCGGTCTGAAATCTGTTTTGGAACACCTGCTGAAAGCCAACCCCAAAGACCGTCCCAGTGACCTGCCTGGCTTGTTTCGCACAGCAATGAGCGGTGCCAAGGCAGCACCGACTTCGGCGGCTGTACCCCGTCAGCCGACTGCCGCGCCCGACCAGGGTGGGGGCAGCAAACTACCTTTGATTGCGGCGGGTATCGTCGCTCTGATCGCAATTGCTGGAGGTGCATGGTATTTTCTGTCAGGAGCTGGTGGTTCGTCAGCCAAGGTCAATGAGTCTGTCGGGATTGCGCAGGAGGCCGTTGCTGCCGATAACCCACTGACAGCCGCACGAGACCTCTTGGCTGTGGGCGGGGCACAGAATCTGGATGCCGCTTTGGGCGCGCTGATTGCGATCAGCAACGATCAGGAGTTGTCCCAACAGGATCGGGCATCAGCCAATATCCTGATTGCTGAGATGTATGATCCTAAAACGCACAGCACCGTTACATCGCCTTTCCCGCGCCCTGACCCGTCGGCAGCACGGCGTTATTATCAGCGCGCAGCTGATCTTGGGTCGGACCCGGCGCGTCAGGCTTTGGATCGATTGGCTGAGTGAGGAGGTGAAGAAGATGTTGATACGAGTTATTTCCCTAGTTGCCTTGTTGGCCTCTATGGTCGGTCCGGCTACGGCGCAATCAAGATCTCCGCTTCCAATCGAAGGCAAAGAAAGCCTGTATCAAAGGGTTCTGATCCGTGAGCGGATCGACGCGAGGCCCGAGCCAGACAGCGAAAGTTCCGCGGCGTCTCTTTCTCCATTACAGGTGTTTTTTGTCTATGCTCGTGACGGCGACTGGATGCAAATCGGAGCGAGCGATCAAGGCGACGATCTTATGTGGATTCCGGAAGGGGCGGCTATTCCCTGGAATCAGAACATTGTTGCAACGTTGGAAGGCAGTGACAATGTCGGACGCGTTTTGTTTTTTAATGATATCGACCCGATCTATGACATCATCGAAAGCGAAAACCCCGCCGGTCTTGCAAAAAACGCCAGAGATGAAGCGCTGGCAGCTGAGCAGGGCGGCGAACCGTCAGAAAGCGTGATCGCCTTAGGCCCGCGCGAAACGATTGATCAGCGTCAAAACCTTTATGTAATGCCAATCTTGGCAACGGAAGAGGCTGTGTTCGACATCGGACCGTTCGTAAATCTGCTGCAAGTGGCCGTTGCCAGTGCCAACGCCCCGAACCGCCCGGCGCCATCGGGTAGTCAGAATTCGGGCGACTTAAAAACAGCAGTGGTCTTTGTCGTGGACACTACGATATCGATGGAGCCGTATATCCGCGCTACCCGTGCAGCACTGCAAGAGGTTTATCGAGAGGCCGCAGGATCAGCGGCAGCAGACGCGATCAGTTTCGGGCTTGTTGGCTATCGCGACAGCCTCGAGGCAGCTCCGGGCCTTGGGTATGACGTTCGGACATTCGTGGATCTTCAGCAGGGCCTTAACGTTGACAACTTCCTGAGTGGCATCGATCAGATGCAAGAAGCGGAATCCAGCAGTAAGAATTTTCGCGAAGACAGCTATCGCGGTATTGAATACGCATTGGAAGACATGGACTGGAGCGACTTTGGGGGACGGTTTATCGTACTGGTTACAGATGCAGGTCCACGCGAATTCGATGATCAGTATTCTGCCACAGGGTTGAGCGCCGAAAGTCTGAACAGGATTGTCCGTGAGCGCATAGGTGGTGCGATGGCCGTCATGCATCTGCGTACCGCGCGAGGTGCCAAAGACCACCCTTCGGCTGAAGCGGCTTATAAGCAACTGACCGCCTTTCCGAATTCTGCTCCCTTGTATTTCCCGATCGAGAACGGTGACCCAGACGTCTACAAGGAAACCGCACGCACGTTGGGTGGGATTGTGGCAAAGCATACGTCTTCTTATCGTCGCAGCGGCGGCGACGAGATTTTGGACGAAGACGCCATTGCTGACAAAGGTGACAACAGGTTTTCCGGCCTGAGTACAGCAAGCCGGACTATGCAACTGGCCTACCTTGGAAAAACAGAAGGCGCGCGAGCGCCCGACTTGTTTGAAGCTTATGTGGCGGATCGGGATTTTGATCGACCAGGATTGAAACCTTTGTCTATCAGATTGCTCATCTCGAAGGCGGATCTGAGTAACCTGGAAGAAGCGTTGCGGATCATTGTCGACCAGGCCGAGCGGAACGTCGTGAACCCTGATCAGTTCTTTGCACAGGTTCTTGGAGTTGCCGCAGACATGAGCCGCAGACCTGATCAGGTATCACGCCAATCAGACCCCAGCCTTGCCGAAGCTGTGGCGTTGGACGAATACCTGTCTGACCTGCCCTATAAGTCTCAGATCATGACTATTACTGAAGATGATTGGGTGCGCCTTCCGATTTCAGAGCAGCAAACCATCGTCAACGGGCTATATGACAAGATCGAACGGTACCGGCGGTACAACGAGTCGACCGATCAATGGGTTGATTACCTTGGGGCCGGGCCGCAGGCAGGAAACTTGCTGTACCCGATGTTGCTGGATGATCTGCCATAACCTCAAAGGTGTTGTCGCAAATCTTCTGCGCGAGCCAAGCCGTCGAAAGCGGTTTCTAGATCATTTGACCATGCGCCAAGCGGGCGATGTGTTCCATCGGGTCACGTTTCTGGTCCCCGACCAACGTATACTGCCAGGGTCCGTCCTGCCAGAAGACGACAAGATACCCGTCCTCTTGTCGAAACCGAAACGATTGGGTTTGAGTTGTGTCGCCATGCGTGGCCATCAAACTCAACCGATCACCCTCTGCATTCTCATACATAAATAAAGCTGAGGCATGGTCGCCTGCGGGCAGAAGGCGTCCTCCAATCAGGGTAAACCCGGTTTCCCCAAGTTGTGGCGCGATAATGGCAGAGCCCAATCGATTGGAGAGCCAGGTTTGCAAGTGATCTTTTTCCGTAGCGGCGACTTCCACAGGGTGAAGAACTTCAACGGCGAACAAAGAATGCGCCGCTTTTGCGTGTTGCGAGAACAATGCCAGATCGTCGGTTGCTCGGTTCTCCCAAGGTTGCAAATAAGACCCCAAACCAAAACCAACGGCAAAAACCGCGACCGAAGCAACCAGCCTCAAAGAGACTGGCGAGGGCGGCTTGGCCTGTTTCCGCAGACTTCGAAGATGTGCCGCAGAAGGAACAGGGACCGCCTTGTTTATCAGGTCTGATTGACGCTGAAATGCACGGATGCGCGCTGCATCGTCCGGGTGATGTTCAAGGTGACGGTCAAGGCGTTCGCTTTCTTCCGGTGTCAATTCACCGTCTATGCTACGCTGAACCAGGTCTTCGATGGATGGGGTGTGCGTCATTTCACGCTCCTGATCTTCACGGCGGCCGAAGCGTCCATTTCAGATTTGATTTTAGTGCGGGCGCGCGAGATCCGCGACATCAGCGTACCCTTTGGAATGGACAAAGTTGTGGCCGCTTCGTCATAGCTTAATCCACCAATGACAACAGAAAGAAGGGCTTCTCGCTGATCTTGAGGAACAGAATCCAGCGCCTTCCAGACAGCCTTGATTTCCAACCGTTCTTCGGCCGTGCTTGTCGTAGCTGCCAGCGTCGAAATGTTGTCGAGATCGACAGTGTTGAATCTGGACTCTCGACGCCACCTGTCCCGGTAGAGGTTCAACAATATTTTAGTGAGCCATGGTTTCAACGGCCGCCCCGGAAGCCAAAGCAATCGTTTGCGCAGGGCGCGTTCAACACAATCCTGCACCAGATCATCCGCCGCATCCGGATCACGGGTCAGCGACCAGGCATAACGCCAAAGATCGGGGAGGCAGTTTTCAAGCTGGTTTTCAAATGACTGAAGCATGTACGTAAGCCGGGAGAGGAAACCTTCCCCCGGCACCAAGGTTCAGGGGCGTGCGATATGCCAAACACCTTTTACACCGTCCCCTGTCATGTCCCCAGGGTTTTCGTCTTTGAACCATAGATAAAGCGGCTTTCCTTTGTAGGCGATCTGAACGCTGCCATCCTTGCGTTCGATCAGGCTGTAGCCTTTTTTCAGTTCCATGTTGGCATCACCCATCAACGGCGGCCATTTGGTGGCACAGTCATCATAGCAATTCGAAACGCCTGTTTCGTCCTTGTCAAAGGTATAGAGAGTCATCTTGTGCGCATCCATCAGGAAGGTTTCTCCGTTGAGCTTGCCAGTTACGGCTGGCGCACCGGTGTGACCATCCGCAAATGAACCAGTTGCAGTCGCAATCAGCGCGACACCAGAAAAAGTAAGGGACTTTAGGGACATTGGATTCTCCGACTGTTTCAGGTCTGCGGGATGGCAGACAATACAACTACGAAGGCGCCTGGAAAAAATTCCCCAAAGTGAAACATTTTTTCGGCGGCGTGTGGGCATTGTTTTGATGGTAAAGCCAGAGTCCACGCCTATGGGAAAGGTCACGCATATCCAGTTTGGGTACGAAGAACCTGTATCTGTTCGACAAGTGGGACAAGCGCGTTAGGGCCCGAGGGGCAGGGTGCTTCGTCACCTGTCAGTATCTGAAGTAAGGACAATTAAGTGTTGGCACGGCTATCGCAAATCTTGCAAAACGAAAGCACAGGCGAGCTGATTGCATGCGCCCGGAACAATTATCTCTCAGAAACTTCTGTCTCCGAGCTATCCAATTTGAATTGGGACGCCGCCTAGGCTTAGACCTAGAATTTTCCGGGGAAAAGTCCGCATAAAAACCTTCGAACAAGGTTGACAGAGCGGCGGCGTGAAAATCCCTGCATATCGGTTAGGTAGTTCACCCACATCCCCTCCAGCAAGGCCAGCGTTCCGCTGGTTGCGTCATCTACCAGGTTCGGGTCGCCCCTGTTTTCCGAGGCTATCTCTGTGAACGCGGACCGCAAGGTTTCGACAAGTTTGTCATCCTGAGTGCTGCTGTAACGGGCGATACCTGGATGAGAGCTTGCGATACCCCGAAACGCATGCCAGATTTTAGTACTGCGGGGATTGAGCAGTGCTTCTGACAGGTCGGCCTCAATCACTGCCATAACACGGTCTTCGGGTCTTGCGCTCGGGCCCAGATCTGTCCTTCTGTCCATCTCGGCATAATACTCGGTGCTGAAATGCTGGGCGGCTGCGGTCAGTAAATTGTCCTTACCCCCGAAATGCAA
Organism: Ruegeria sp. P8; assembly: GCF_056534665.1. Classification (NCBI taxonomy): domain Bacteria; kingdom Pseudomonadati; phylum Pseudomonadota; class Alphaproteobacteria; order Rhodobacterales; family Roseobacteraceae; genus Ruegeria; species Ruegeria sp. P8. The sequence continues at coordinate 85,817 of NZ_JBQERC010000007.1, read as the reverse complement.
ATGGATCATTCCGCGTGACAGACCGGAGCGCTCGCAGATTCGGCTGACCGAGGTATCGGTCACCCCAATATCGGCAATCGTGTCCAGAGTCGCGTCGATCAGTAGCTGTTTATTGGCTTCCGGATCCCGCTTTGAACCGCGTTTTTGTTCCTTGACGCTTTGCGCTTTATTCAATGTTACCAACCGTTTGTGAGTGTCTCATAGAGGTAGCTCACAGGAATATTGACACGAAAGGCCATTCTGGCGCAACATTTAATGGACGATCGTCCATTAGTGACTCGTGAATTGTGGGAAGGGAGGTTGGGTGATCTTTCGCAGCGAAGCGTCCCGGGGATATACCCTCAGCGCGCCAGCCACGGCTTACGTGGGCTTTCTGGTCGCGGCGCCATTGGTGATCCTGATTGCCTACTCATTCTGGACCCAAACCTATGTGACTCTCGACAAGACACCGACACTGAAGAATTACAGCGATGCGTTTGCGGATCCGCTGGTCCGGCACCTGATGCTTCGGTCGATCTGGATTGCCGGAGCGGTGACCATAGTCACCGTCGCGCTGGCCTATCCCATCGCGTATTTTATCGCGATGAAGGCCCAGAAAAAGACCATCTGGCTTCTGCTTATCACCATTCCGTTTTGGTCCAGCTATCTGCTGCGCGTATTTGCCTGGAAGCTCATTCTGGGGTTCAACGGCGTGATGAACTCTGCGCTTCTGGCGCTGGGTTTGATCAGCGAACCTCTCGACTTCCTGCTCTACAACGAATTCGCAGTCGTGCTGACGCTCGCGCATGCCTGGGCACCATTTGCGATCCTGCCGATCTATGTCTCACTGCAAAAGATCGATCCGAGCCTTCTTGAGGCTGCAACAGATCTTGGGAACAGCCCCTTTCAACGTTTCATGCGGGTGACCCTGCCACTGACGATCCCAGGTATCATTGCTGCTTGCCTGATCATCTTCATCCCTACCGTCGGTGATTATGTGACCCCGGCTCTGGTTGGTGGTTCAGATGGGAAGATGATCGCCAATCTTATTCAGGTGCAGTTCGGGGCCGCCAACAACTGGCCCCTTGGTGCCACGCTGTCGCTGATCGCAATGCTTTCGGTGGGTTTTGTGGCCATCGTGTTTGTGATGTCCGCGACGCGGCTGGGGAGGCGGATCAGATGAGACGTCCTTCGACCCTGACAGCCTATGCGTTCCTGTATCTGCTGTTTCTGTACCTGCCGGTTCTGTTCCTGCCTCTGTTCTCTTTCAATGGCGGTACAATCGTTGCGTTCCCGATCAAGGGCTGGACACTGGACTGGTATCGTAAGCTAGGCGAGCAGGACACGTTGATCCAGGCGCTTTGGAACTCGCTTGCCGTCGGAACTGTTGTTGCGCTTCTGTCGACCGCCATGGGGCTGTTCGCCGCCCGTGCCTTCGTTCGGTACCGTTTTCGGGGTCAACGCGCGGCAGAAGGTCTGGTGATGCTGCCTTTGGTGATCCCAGGTATTATCGTCGCCTCTTCAATGCTGGTCCTGTTTCTGTTTCTTGGTCTCAAGCCGTCATTGCTGACCGTCATTCTGGGCCACACGTTTCTCGCGCTGCCGTTCTCTGTCTCGATCTTGAAATCAGCCTTTGATGACTTCGACGCATCACTGGAGGAAGCATCTTACGATCTGGGCGTCGGTGTGTTCGAAACCTTCCGCCGCGTGACGCTGCCGGTCGTCGCCCCCGGTATCGTAGCCAGTGTTTTGGTCACATTCACCGTCAGTTTCGATGAGTTCGTCCTTGCCTTTTTCCTGTCCGGCAACCAGCCAACCCTGCCGGTTTACATCTGGAGCCAGATCCGTTTCCCCGCCAAGCTTCCAAATGTGTTGGCGCTGGGGTCGATCCTGCTGCTGACTTCGGTTCTGCTTCTGGTTCTGGCCGAATACTTCCGCCGCCGTTCATCCGCATCAGAGGTCCGATGACACACAGAAACATCATAGAGCTCAGGGACGTCGAAAAGCGCTACGGAACATTTGTGGCCGCGAGCGGAATAAACCTTGACCTCAGAGAGGGTGAGTTCTTTTCGCTCCTCGGTCCTTCAGGGTGTGGCAAGACCACGGTTTTACGCATGATCGCGGGCTTTCAGGAACCCACCAGGGGGAAGGTGCTGATTGACGGTCAGGATATGGAAGGAGTGCCGGCCAACAACCGACCGACGAACATGGTCTTCCAAAGCTACGCAATCTTCCCACACCTCAATGTCGGGAACAACGTAGCCTACGGGTTGCGGGGCAAAGCGCCCAAGGCCGAGATCGACCAGCGCGTCGCCGAAGCTTTGGAAATGGTCGAACTGGGTGGTCTTCAGGATCGCGGCGCAAGCGAGTTGTCGGGCGGGCAGCGTCAAAGGGTGGCGCTTGCCCGCGCGCTGATCATGCGGCCAAAGGTGTTGCTTTTGGATGAACCCTTGTCAGCGCTTGACAAGAAGCTGCGTGAACAGATGCAGTTTGAAATGCGCAATCTGCAACAGTCGCTTGGCATTACCTTTGTGATGGTCACGCATGACCAGTACGAGGCTATGACCATGTCCGACCGTATCGGCGTGATGTTCAACGGACAACTCAAACAAGTTGACACGCCAACGACGCTTTATGCCCGTCCCTGTGATCAACAAGTGGCCAGCTTCATCGGTGAGATGAACATATTGCCGGCCCGGTTACTGAGCGAAAGCGGTGACATGTTGTCAATCGATGCGGCTGCCTTCGGGCGGATGGAAATCGAGAGAAACCCCAATGTGGCGACCAGCGCCAGAAACATGAACATCGGTATTCGACCGGAACAGTTGGAGATTGCTGAGGACCGTCCTGAAGACTACCCATCAACGGTTCAGGGCACTGTCAGCAACGTCGCCTTCTACGGTGAGAATATTCACTACCACATTCAGGTGGCTGGGGCCGAGAAACCAATCTCGGTCTCGGTTCCGAACTATTTCCACACGGTCGACTTTAAACGCGGCGATGTCGTTTGGCTGGGGCTTCAGGCGGCTAGCGTGATCGATCTTGGTACGATCTCGGAATAAAACAGAGGGAGGATAGAATGAAACTTCAGGGAATTGCGGCCTTCGCGTGTGCGACGGCAATAACGACAGGCAGTGCCAGTGCAGGTGGCGCCGATCTGACGGTTTTTGACTGGTCGGGATATGAAGATCCCGGATTCTTTGCCAGCTACATGGAAAAATACGGGGATGAAGCGCCAAGCTATTCCTATTTCGGAAGCCAGGAAGAAGCCTTTACCAAGCTGAGTTCCGGTTTTACCGCTGATCTGGCACATCCTTGTTCTGACGCGGTCAGAAAATGGGTCGCAGCTGATCTGATTCAGCCTTTGGATGAAAGCAAGCTGACCAATTGGGCGGATGTGCTGCCCGAGATCAAAGAGGTCGACGCCATCGTTCTGGACGGCCAGCTTTACATGCTGCCGTTCGAATGGGGGAACACAGGTCTTATCTATCGCACCGACAAGATATCAGGGGATGACATCTCACTGCAATTGATGGCGGACCCGGCCTATGCAGGCAAAATCGCCATCCCGGATGCTGCATCGTCTGCTTATGCCCTGGCTGCGCTGGCCACCGGAAACGCGGATGACTACACCGACCTGAGTGATGAGCAATTCAAGGAAGCATCGGATTTCCTGCGCTCGATCCACCCGAATATGCGTTTTTACTGGTCCGATGCGGGTCAGTTTGACCAGGCCATGACCAGTGGCGAGATCGAAATGGGGTGGGCCTGGAACCAGTCCGAACTGAACCTGATCTGGAATGAAGTGCCCGCGGCCATGATGCGCAACGTGGACAAGGGCATCGCGACCTGGGCGTGTGGCTATGTGCATCTGAAATCGTCCACGACACCGGTCGATCAGGTCTATGACCTTTTGAACGCGCTTACGGACCCTGCCAGTGGTCAGTACATCATCGACAACTGGGGCTACCCGCATTCCAACGCAAAAGCGTTCGAAATCGCCGATCAGGGCAGTATAGAAGCCTATGGTTTTTCCGATCCCAAAAGCTTCTTCGAGGGCAGTTTGTTCTTTGATGCTGTGAACCCCGAGCTTGAGGCGAAGATGCTGGCCGAATTCGAGCGGATCAAAGCCGGCTTCTAACATAACCCATTATCCGGGGCCTTTGGGCTCCGGAACCCAACTACAGGAAAACGCGTGATTATGTCGAACGCGAACCCATATACTCTGCTTTTCGAACCGGTCCAGATCGGGCCCGTCACAGCCAGAAACCGCTTTTATCAGGTGCCGCATTGCACCGGGATGGGGCATCTCAGGCCGCGGGCGGACGCTGCCGTACGGGGCATGAAAGCAGAAGGTGGCTGGGCGGTGGTGTCCAATCAGGAGACCGAGATTCATCCGACCTCGGACTTGTCCCCGTTCCCCGAAGGGCGATTGTGGGACGCACGCGATGTGCCTGCGCTGCGGCTGATGACGGATGCAGTGCATGCACATGGCGCGTTGGCGGCCATACAGCTGGTTCATAACGGCAACCACGCGCAAAACCTGCTAACCCGCGCTCCGGTTCTTGCGCCGTCCGAGATGTCTGTGGATACGACGCAACCAAAGCACGCGCAGGCCATGGACAAGGCCGATATCCGGGAACTCCGCCGCTGGCACCGCGACGCAGCCCTGCGCGCGAAAGAGGCCGGGTTTGACATCGTTTATGTCTATGCCGGGCACAACATGACATTGGCGCAACATTTCATGCTGGCCCATATGAACCAACGCAGCGATGAATATGGGGGGTCGCTTGAAAACCGTGTGCGGCTGACCCGTGAGTTGCTGGAAGACACCCACGATGCCATAGGCGACAGCTGTGCCGTTGCGTTCCGCTTTGCCATTGACGAGATGATGGGCGCCGACGGTATGCAGGCAGCAGAAGAAGGCCGCGCGGTTGTTGAGCTATTGGCCGATCTTCCCGACCTGTGGGACGTGAATGTCGCGGATTGGTCCAATGACAGCGCAACGACCCGTTTCCAGCCCGAAGATGGCTATCAGAACGCGTTTCTGTCCCACGTCAAACAGATCACCCGAAAACCTGTTGTTGGCGTGGGCCGACTGACGTCCCCGGACATGATGCTGTCGATGGTCAAAAAGGGAATTGTCGACCTCATCGGTGCCGCGCGGCCATCCATTGCGGACCCTTTCATTCCAAAAAAGATCGAGGAAGGCAGGATCGACGAAATCCGCGAATGCATCGGCTGCAATATCTGCGTGTCGTCGGACAATCTGGGTATTCCGATCCGTTGCACGCAAAACCCAACGATGGGCGAGGAATGGCGCCGTGGCTGGCACCCCGAGATCATCGCGCCGAAAAAAAGCGAGGCCGAAGTGCTGGTCATCGGCGGCGGACCTGCGGGGTTGGAATGCACGATGCAATTGGCACGGCGCGGGTATCAGGTGACTCTGGCCGAGGCCTCGGCCGAATTTGGTGGACGGGTAGGTATGGAAAGCAGACTTCCCGGCCTCGCCGCCTGGTCGCGCGTGGTTGACTATCGCCTGAACGATCTGAAACAGCGGGCCAATGTTCAGTTATTCACGGACAGCAAGCTCGAAGCCGGACAAGTCGCCGAGCTTGGCATCGAGCATGTCTTTGTTGCAACCGGCAGCCATTGGCGTGCCGATGGAGTGGGTCGCAATACGCAGCGCCGCCTGCCTAGGGTCACGCCGGATGCCAAGGTGTTGACGCCTGATGACATCATGAAAGGCGTTCTGCCCCCGGACGGCCCGGTGATGATCTATGATGATGATCACATCTATCTGGCTGGGGTGATTGCCGAGAAATTGGCGACTGCCGGATATCAGGTCATTTTTGCCACGCCTGAGAGTTTGGTTTCGGCCTACGCCGTTCACACATTGGAACAGTCCCGCATCCAGGCCCGCATGATCAAACTGGCGGTCGATATCCGCTGCAATCAGGTGCTTACGGCGGTTCAGAGCGACGCGGTGCGGATAGGCTGTGCCTTTACCGACCGCGAAACTGAAATCCCGTGCGCCTCAACGGTTCTGGTGACCGAGCGCCAGCGTGAAACCGCCCTTTTCGACAGCCTGAAGGGAGCCGGTTTGAAAACCCTTGACCTCATTGGTGATGCCGCGTCGCCGGGGCTGATCGCAGACGCAGTTTTTGCAGGTCATCGCGCCGCCCGCGATTTCGAACGCCCAAAGGCCGATGCAGACAAAGACTGGTTTCGCCGTGAGATTATTGATTTGGCAGAGGATGCAACATGAACAGCACCAATGAAGCACCCCGTTCACGTCGTCGCGGGGGCGGGGGGCGCGCAGCGCGTCTGAAGGTACAACAGACGACCACGGGTAACGAAGCCGTACGCGGGGGTCTGAGCGGCGGACGCTATAGACCGCTGACTCAGACCGATATTGAGAACATCCATCATGCAGCCTTGACCGTCCTGGAACAAACCGGAATTACCGACCATTTCCCGGAGTTGCTTGAGCTGGTGCTTCCCAAAGGTGCAGTGCTGAGTGACCTCAACCGGCTGTGCTTCCCACGCTCCCTGATGGAGGACATTCTGGCAGGTGCCGCCAAGGAGTTTTACGTCTATGCCCGAGGGGAGCGCGAAGGTAAGGACGACATGCATTGCACGGCAGAAAGCGTCTATTTTGCCAATTCCGGCACCGCCGTGACAACATTCGATTCCAAATCCAAAACCTATCGTCCGTCGGTTCTGCGTGATGTTTATGATTTCACCCGCCTGGTCGACCGTTTGGAAAACATCCACATGCTGGGCGACACGGTTCTGGCGACGGATGTGACCGATGACTTCACCCATGACATGAACACCATTTATGCCATGCTTGCGGGCAGCCAAAAACCCGCCTGCCTGACGTTCCGCGACCGCAGCCACATTCCACATGCCATTCGCATGTTTGATCTGGCTCAAGGGGGCGAGGGGGCTTTCCTGAAAAAGCCAAGCGTCATATTCGGCGGCTGCCCCATTGTTTCCCCCTTACGGATCGGCAAGGAAAATATGGAGATCCTGATTGATACCGCCAAACTTGGCCTGACTGTCGATCTGGCCGTGCCACCTCAAGCCGGGGCCACGGCACCTGCGACGCTTGCGGGAACGCTGGTTCAGACCGTCGCCGAAACACTTGCCTGCGTTGCCATCGTCAACCTGATCACGCCGGGTTGCCCCATCTGCTTTGCGGCCTGGCCCTTCATTACGGACTTGCGCAGCGGGTCTTTTACTGGCGGCAGCGGCGAACAGGCGCTGATCGGTGCCGCAGCAATTCAGATGGGCAACTTTTACGGCCTTCCTACCTCGGTGGGTGCAGGTATGACCGATGCAAAAATACCTGATGCGCAATACGGGTTGGAAAAGGCGCTGACCTTTACCCTTGCGGCGCATGCTGGCGCCAATCGCCTGTGCGAGTTTGGTGGCATGATCGGTAGCCTGATGGGATGCAGCTTTGAAAGCATGGTCATCGATGACGAAGCGGGCGGCATGATCCTGCGATCGTTGCGTGGGATAGAGGTTACTGATGAAACCATGGCTGTGGATGTGATTCACCAATGCGCCATAGATCCGGGTCATTTCCTCGGCAATCCGCACACGCTGAGCTATATGAACAGCGAATTTGTCTACCCACAGCTGATGGACCGCGAGCGTACGGACACTTGGGAGAATGAGGGGAAAACGGATCTGTTGGACCGCGCCCGCAACAAGGCGAATTCCATCCTCGACAGCCATTTTCCTAATTATTTTGGTGCTTTGGACGCTCGGGTGCGCGAAGAATTCCCTATTGTACTAAGCGCGGAAAGCATGGCCCGCCATGGATAACTCCAACGCCAAGCAATGGGACAACGACCACTTCCTGCACCCGTGGGAAGGGATGGAGGCTTTGGGTGAAAACGACCGCACCTTTATCGAAGGTGCCAGCGGCATCCATCTGATAAACGAAAAGGGCGCTCGCCTGATCGACGGACCGGGGGGAATGTGGTGCACCCAGATTGGGTATGGGCGCACGGAAATGGCCGAAGCAATGGCCGAGCAAGCCCGGAATCTTGCCTATTTCTCACCCTTCAACAACACCAACTCGACTGCGGCACAGTTCGCCCGCGAAATCGCCAAACGTGCGCCCGGCGATCTGAATAATGTCTTCTTTACAACCGGCGGTTCCACCGCGGTTGATACAGCCATCCGGTTTGTCCATTTCCGCAACAACCTTATGGGTCGGCCAGAGAAAAAGAAAATCATTTCAAGGCAAAAAGCCTATCACGGAAGCACTTATCTGGCAGCCAGCGTCAGTGGAAAAGAACGTGACAGGCTTTGGCTCGACAAGGCCGACGACCTGGCGCATTTCCTGCCGGACGTGAACCCGCTTTACCGCGCGCCCGGTCAAAGCGATGAGAGCTTTCTGAACGAGAAAGCTGCCGATCTCGAAAACGCCATTGTGGCACTTGGCCCGGAAAATGTTGCCGCTTTTATCGCTGAACCAGTTTTGGCCTCGGGCGGTGTCATCGTGCCACCAATCGGATATCACGCACGCTGCCTGAACATCTGCAGGAAGTATGATGTCCTGTATATATCAGACGAGGTTGTCACGGCTTTCGGCCGATTGGGTCATTGGTTCGCCTCCGAGGCTGTCTTTGGCATTCAGCCCGACATAATCACCTGCGCCAAGGGGATGACATCCGGGTATGCGCCGATGGGGGCCGCGATTATCTCAGATCGGTTGATTGCGGATGTTGCGGGAAAAGATGCCACCTTTTCGAATGGATATACCTATTCGGGCCATCCGGTCAGCGCGGCAGCCGGGTTGAAAAACATCGAGATTATCGAGCGGGAAAAGATACTCGAACACGTTCGAGAAGTCGGTCCGGTTTTTCAGGATCAACTTCAGCAGTTGCGCCAGATTGACATTGTGGCCGATGCGCGTGGGATGGGATTGATGGGGTGTGTTCAGTGCTCAGTCGATGGCGATCCCCAGAGCGAGCTTGGGCGCGACTATGAGATTGGCGGTCGTATCGATATGGAATGCCAGAAACGCGGTCTGCTTGTACGACCCGTGATCAACATGTGTGTTCTTTCACCGCCCCTCATCATTACAAAAAGCGAAATCGAGCATATGTTTGCTATTCTGCGACAAGGGCTAGAAGCGACATCCGAGTGGCTCGGCAGGATCAGTGGCCGGTGACTGTTGCAGGCTGTCGCTGCGAAAATCTGGAGATCGGATACCGTAGCGGCATTTCGAACTTAGGCTTTGCCAAATTCGTTTCCGTCAAGGAGTTGGCGTATTTGCACTGCCCGAGCGACTATGGCATCCACACGTCGGCTCCAGTGATGGAGTGTTTCGGATCATCAGTGTAGTCGTTTGCTTCTGTCGTGCTCGGCCATTACAGGACCGGCTATTTACGTCCAGAGAGATCCCAAACAAGGCCAGTAAACGAAGGACGAGTTCGTAGCGCGTCAAGACAGTGACTACCGTTTCAACTTCGGGACAGCGTAATCAAAAGGATTCCCAATGCGATCAGGCTTGCCCAGCCGATACGGTGCAGAAAACGGGATTCCTTCAAGATGATCGCCGCGAGGGTCACTGAAACCGGGATCGATGCTTGCCGTACCGCGCTGACTGTGGCGGCTTCGGCCCCAAGCTGGAATGCGGTCAGGATGAACAGGTAAGACAGATAGGACGCAATCCCGGCAAATGCGATCCGCACCGGTGCCTGCGCCCAGCCACGCACGACCCCCAGAAACGGGGCTGACAAGTGGCGATCTTCCCAGGCTCTGATGCCAGCAAGCAGCGGTGTCACCAGAATATAGGTGAAAAACAGGAAAGGTGCCGGATTGGTCAGCTTCATCGCTTGGGCATCGCTTAGCGAATAAGCGGCAGATCCCAGCATCGCCATACTTGCCAGCGCGAATGCTTTGTGATCATGCAGCAGTCCGCCAGGCGACTTCTGAATCATCAGGCTGCCTAGCAGGACCAATGCGATCCCCAGCAGGGTGAACCACGAGTAATGCTGATCAAGGGCCAGCCAGCTGAAGGCGACAATGGCAATCGGCGACGAACGGATAATCGGATAATAAACCGACAGGTTCCCACGTCTCAGGGCCGACAATGTGCCGTAGTAGTAGAAGGTCAACCCAAGGGCTGAGATTGCGACAAAGGGCCAGGTCTCAAGTGGCAGGCTCAATTCCTGACCCATAACCAGCGTATGAACCGCCGCCAGGATCACCCAGGTCAGAGACACTCCGACATAGCACGACACCGGATGCGCAACCCCTTTCAGCGTAAGGTCGCGCAATGGGTGGGTTGCCGCCGAAACCAGAACCAATGCGATCCAATAGGCTTCCATACCTCAGGTCTGATGCAATGGGTTACGTTGCAGGAAAGTGTTGAAATGCACCGTCAGCTGATCCTCGGCGATCTGTACGACACCGTAAGCCGGAGGTTCGTCGCAGAACTCGCCATCGACACTGGCCGCATTCAACGGAATCTGATGGTTGAGACTGGGCAGGCTGGTAAATGGAATGCCACGCCAGTTCACATAGGTCATGCGGTGCACATGGCCGTAAAACACATGCCGAATGTTGCGCCCGTGTTTGAGGGCGTCAGCAAAGGCGTCCGCCTCGACCAGCCTGATCTCGTCCACAAGGGGAATGCCAAGGTCAAAGGGCGGGTGGTGCAGGAACACATAGGTTGGCTTGTCCTCGGCTTGGGTCAGTTGCTGCCTGAGCCAGTCCAGCCGGGCAGGGCAAAGCTGCCCTTCATGCACATCGCGCCCGTCTTTGGTTGAATCGAGAAACAAGAAAACACCCTCATCCGTTTCGAACCGATGCTGGACAAACCCGTTGGCATCCTTTGGATGATCGGGGAAGACCGATTGGAAAACAGTTCGGTCGTCGTGATTTCCAATCAGCAGAAAAGAGCGGAGCGGAAATGCGGCCAGTTTCGCCTTGAGCGCCCGATAGGCCTCATCCTCAGCAAATTCAGCCAAATCGCCAGAGATGACACAGAACGCCGCATCGGAATGCCACCGAAGGATATCGTCCAAACAGGCGTCCAGCCGCTGGGATGGAAAGCCGCCGTTTAGCGGGCCGGAGTCGCGGACGAGGTGTATGTCAGTGATGTGAATGAATTTCATCAACCATTTTCCCCGAGTATTGCAAGAAACAAGGTATCGACGAAGTTTGCCGATCACACGGATTTAGTAAGAATTTCACTGGGTTCACTCGCTCATACGCGACAAGGTTTGCAGTCGAACACGACAGAGTTCGCGAAACTTCCCCCAAATGATGTGAAGCCGTAGTCCAGATAATCCGGCCGTATTGCTGCCGCGGGTACGCAAGTCTGAAACGGGCGCGGTACCGTGCCTAAACGAACATGTGGAACCTGGGCTGTCTTGCTTAGCTTAGAAAATGGAGAACCAATGTCGCGCACGCCGAGGAGGTAGATACGCTTAGGTTTGCCCTCTGTATGCCGCCGTTTCACACAACGCAGCCAGTGTCATCACACCGCCTGGCCTGGCTGGGTTGCCGACTTGCGCCCACAGCGGCAGCCTCGCTGGCAAGTAGGCTTCCAATCTCTGCACCCAGCTGCAGCTTAGAGACCTGGCCAAAGTGATGTGCCGCAATCCGGCCTGACTGATCCAATAGAACAAGGCTGGGCGTGCCGCGCATTCCGTATGCCGCCATAGTTTCCGGCAAAGGCCCGGTGCCCTGTTTGTCGACCGCCACTGGAAACCTGATACGGTATTCGTGAAGAAAGGCTTTCAGTGATACCGGCGTCATTGCGTCGTGATGTTCGAAAACGGTGTGCAACCCGATTACGGCGACGTGTTCGTTGGAAAAATGCTCCCGCACAGCTTGTGCCAGAGGGATGCCATGGATGACGCAGCCTGGGCATAGCATCTGGAAAGCCTCAATGACGACAACCTTACCCTGGAAATCCGAAAGCATTAAGTTCTTGTCAGTGTTGAACCATTCACTGACCTGCAGTTCAGGCGCTTGCATATTGATCTCTCCTGTTCAGAGGTCGGCCGCCTGCCTGAGACGACCGGCTGACATCGTTATTGAAGCTTGCCCGGTAGGCTCAGGTCGCCCGAGGCAATGTCGAAAACATCCGTGACGCACAAAAGCGGAGCGTGAATGTTGGCGTTTACCCGCAGAGCAGAGGTTACGCCATCATAAGCGATGCCTTCCAACTGAACGTCGTTGGAAAATCCGGCTTTGACTTGAATTTCCGGACCATCGAACAGCGGTGTGAACCCTGGGCTGTCCAGGAAGATTGGGAATCCAGGCCAGGTTGCAGGAAGCTTTGGCGTCGTCCCTTCAGGGATATCGCGCACTGCAAGGGCGCCCGGGCCGCAAGTTTCGGTCGGGGCGAGAACAACCCAGTGGCTGTGCCATTCGATACCGTCGTTGGCTGGGTCGCCATCGCCGTTTTCATCAAACAGCGGGGTGTCGTCAAAATCCGGGTGGCTGGTTGCAGCCATTGCCAAGATGCCGGCGCCGCCTTCGAAACCTACTGCAGACGTATCCAGGGATGTAGGCCACACATAGGACCAGACGTCTGACCCTCCTACTGCCCCGGTTCCTGCCGGCACCGATGCCCCGGCAGTACCATTGGTGGTCATGTGGAACGTAATGGTATTGCCGTTGCGATGCGCATGCGCTGCAAGGATGTCAAAGTCGGCCACCTTGGCGACATCAGCGGGAGAGACAACAGCCCCCTCCTGATGTATCGCGTGATCGCCTTCTGCGACGGCGGACGAAGCTCCGATCACAACTGCAGCAAGTGATTTCCAGGTGAGTGTCATTTCTTATCTCCGGTAAAGTGATATCGACTCGCTACCAAAGGGAGAAACATATTGCAACTTTAATTTCGACTCGCTACTTGTTAGACATGAGAACCGCCCACAGTATTCGTATCCTTATCAACCGTCTTGCCCGGATAGATTCCGCTGCGGGCTGGACGGGCGACCTGAACCCGACGCAAAGGGCGGCGCTGGAGTACCTTTCCGACGCAAATCAGTTTTCCCGTTCACCGTCACATGTCGCTGAGTACCTTGGGACAACCCGCGGAACGATGTCCCAGACACTGAAAGCGCTTGTGCGCAAGGGATACGCTGCCGAGCACCGACAAAAATCTGACCAGCGGTCGATCTCGTACGAACTGTCCAAGGCGGGCGCCTCTGTTTTGACAGAGGCCAATCCGATTGCTGACGCCATCGGCAATCTGCCCTCCAGCGTTCAGGTGTCTCTCAAGGATGGTCTGCTTCAGAGCTTGATGTTGGCATTGGCAGCGAACGGTGGTCACTCGTTCGGGAAATGCATGACCTGCGCCTATCATAAGAAAGGTCAGAAAAATGGCTTCTGCAGCTTGCTGGAAGTGAGCCTCGAGCGTGGCGAAGAAGAAAAGATATGTATTGAACACAAAGAGGCCTGAATGACCCTTCCTGAACTATCGACAGTAATAGGTGGCATTTTCCTGGGTTGTGTCACGAACCGCTGGGAGGCAAAGCCGCCCTCTGCCATTCAGAAGGATCGGGTGTCTGGCCGTCAGGTCATTTCGCTTACTGGATTTTCAGATGATGTACAGGCGGACCTGACCGTGCATGGCGGTGCAGAAAAAGCCATTCACCATTATGCGCAGGATCACTATGCGGATTGGCAGAGAGAAGGGCAGCTGCCCCCCGGCGCAGAGCCCGCAGCATTTGGTGAAAACATCTCAACAACCGGTTTGACCGAGGAAAATCTGTGCATTGGCGACATCCTGAGGCTGGGCACGGCAATCGTTCAAATCAGCCAGGGCCGTCAGCCCTGCTGGAAACTGGGACTGCACACCGGAAATGAAAGGATGCCCTACCTGTTTCAGAAAACGGGTCGCACTGGGTGGTACTACCGTGTTCTGGAAACCGGCGAGGTCGAAGCAGGAGATCGAATAACGTTGATTGAAAGGCGCAATCCGGACTGGAGCGTGCAGCACGTGACCCGCGCCCGACTGACACGACGAGTTTCCCGCAAGGATGCCGAAGCCCTCGCAAATCTGACGGACCTCGCCCCTGGCTGGCGGCAAGCCTTTGCGCGCATGGCGATGGGCGACGTAAAAGAAGATACGCGCGCGAGATTGGGGAGCATGTCGAACACATCGCCTTAAGGCCCCACTGCGAGACTTCAGCATGTTTGTTGGAAGACATGGGCAGGTCGCCAGCGCGGTGCACATCGGCACGTCAAGGGGCTATATGAATTTCTGGCGGTTGATCAGCCAGGAAGTTTCCAGTGAACGTTCCGCTTTCGCAGTTAGGATATCGGTTCCGGTTGTCGGAAGGAGGGTCCGCATGCGGCGGACCACGTCTTTTGCGCGCCATCTCAGAGATGGCAATCAAAGTTCCTTTGCCCTTCATCGGGCGGTCGTTATCTCCGAGATGAGCGCGCGGAGCCATTGGTGGCGAGGTGACGCTGCCTGGCGCATGTGCCAGATCTGCGCAATTCTATCGGGTGGCAGGTCGACGGGTGGGCTGCAATGAGCAAAGCCGGCAAAGATATTGTCCTTTAACCGCGCAGGCATAGTCGCAATAGTATTGGTCCCGCGAATAAGAGAGGCGATTGCCGAGAAACCAGGCAGCGTCACTGAGACGCGGCGGTGCCTTTCCAGGTGGCTGAGCGCCAAATCGATAGCGGTAAGTTCGTGTTGCCCGGGCATCATGACCGCGTGGGGCAACGCGCAATAAGCCGCGATTGTATCAGGAGCAGTCACGTGGTCAGGGTCGAAATAGCAAAGATCATTGTCGGTCAGGATCAGTTTCTGCATCAAGTCGGCTTCGGTTCCGGTAAGCTCGGGCGCCAGCACCAGATCGACCTGCCCGTTGCGTAGTAGTTCGGCCCAGTCTTGTTGCGACTGCGCGCGCCAAATGCGCAGTTGTACCTTCGGTGCGCGGTGTCGCAACGCGTGAAATAAGGGTTTCAGCACGATTTCGGTCTCATAATCATTGGCGGCGATCACAAACTGGCCGCTGTCATCACGAGGCTCGTATTGCGCGGGTTCTGTAAATGCGTCCACTGCCTCCAGAATATGTTGCGCTTGTGCAAACAACTGGGCTGCGCGCGGCGTAGGAGAGATACCGCGCCCCATAGGGACAAACAGCTCATCTTTCACAATTCCGCGTAGCCGGTTCAATCCATGGCTGACAGTGGATTGTGTGACCTCCAGACGTCTGGCCGCCGCCGTGATCGAACCTGTGTCATAGACCGCGGCAAACATGCGTATCAAACGGACGCCGAGTTCTTTATTATCGTTTTTCTTCATGAGTTATATGGTTATCCTTTCGTTATTTTCATCAATGAAAATCTCTATCTGGTCGCCACATGCAACCGAAAAGGTAAACCCATGCCGTTTAGAAAATCCGTCCTCTTTGCTGCAACCGCTGTGGTTATGGCGCTTTCCACTCCGCTCCATGCTGATAAGCTAAGCATTGACGCACAAACCCAGGCCTCGATCAAACTGGCCGAAGGGTTCTATCGGGATGTTTTGGTTTACCGGAACCTCAACAATTTCGGGAAGTACATCGGCGATACCTATGTTCAGCATGCCACCGCATATGGCGACGGGCCGGTTGAGTTGATCAAAGCCGTTGCCGGTGAACTGACTGCCGATCCTGATGTGCAGGTGGATCTCTACCGTGTGCTTGCCGAGGGTTCCTATGTTGCAATCCATTCTGTCTGGACCGGCAGTAACGGGGACCAGTACGTCTATGTTGATGTCTGGCGCGCCGAGGACGGAAAACTGGTCGAACACTGGGACCACTACCAGCAGGTCCCCGAAAGCGCGGCGAATGAAAACACCATGTTTCAGGGACCAAACGCAGATGTTTATTCCGATCAGAATATCGAGCAGAACCGTGAACGTGCTATCGCCGTTCTGAAAAGCTTTGAAAACCCAAGTGATCTATCAGCGGTCGAAGCGTATATCTCCTCCGAGAACTATATACAGCACAACCCGAGCGTGCCGGATGGGCGCGATGCTCTGGCAGAATACTTGACCGGACTAGCTGCTGATAACGTGTGCCTAAAAACAGAAATTGCCAAGACTATTGCGATGGGCGACATGGTGCTGGTTCATTCGAAGCAGACCAACCTCGACATTGAGGGCGATCTGGGCATCGGATTTTTCGATATCTTCCGCTTTGATGACAATGGTTTCATCGTAGAGCATTGGGACATCGAAGAAGCGCAGACCGGAGAATCCGCAAACACCAACGGCGTGTTCGAGTATTGAGGATCAGGAGAAACCCCATGACCATCAAACCCGGCAATGTGCACAGGCGAGGATTTCTAAACAGGATGGCCGGAGGTTTGACTGCCGCCGCCGGTACAGCGATGATCGCTGATATGCTGGCAACGCGGGCCTACGCCAGCGCGGTTGATGGGAAGGGGGTTTCGAAACTCAGAAAAGGAGCCTATGGCATGAGAAGCAGCGAAGCCCCCGTGTCAATCGGCCGTGTGGCACTGATTGTGAACAATCTGGACACTGTTGGGACCTTTTACCAACAAGTGCTTGGCCTTGAGGAATTGGCGCGGGATGGCGAAACACTGAAACTGGGCGCAGGAAACAACGTTCTGCTCGAGTTGCGCCAAGACCGTGCTGCGCGGCGCTATCCGCATGCGGCGGGTCTTTTCCATACAGCTTTTCTGATGCCGGACCGCGATTACCTGGGACGCTGGCTGATCTATGCTGCACAAAACCGCATCCCTTTGACCGGGGCGGCGGATCACGACGTCAGCGAGGCGCTGTATCTAAACGATCCAGAAGGCAATGGGATCGAAATCTACGCCGACCGGCCTGTTGAAACATGGCAGATGGATGGAGAGTATATCCGCATGGGCTCGCATCATCTGGACCTGGAGGCCATTGCAGGTGCGGCCCGTCAAGACTGGTCCGGGGCTCCGGAAAATATGGTGGTCGGACATGTCCACCTACAGGTCGGGGATATCAATGCGGTCGACGAATTCATGACACGACATCTAGCGCAGGATCGCATGCTGCACGAAGGTTCAGCAGGGTTCTACAGTTCGGGTGGGTACCACCATCACTTTGCAGGCAACGTCTGGAACAGCAATGGTGCAAAAGCTCGTCCAACTGACAGCAGCGGCTTGGATGAGATCGTGCTGTTGACGGATGGGACTGTATTGCAACCGCAAGAGCTGACAGACCCTTGGGGAACGCGGTTCACTGTCGAAAGGAAGTGAACCTGCATGATTGGCCAAGAACAAAGGCGTATCTTGCAGGCCGGACAGCGGTAAACTCCTGCGGCGTGGCCGGAAGGTGGAAGCCGGGCGCGGCTTCCACCAAGGGGGAATACCACGCCGGGTCATTTCCGCAAGTCAGTTGCTATCATTCATGATCCGGTCGAAAACATGCGGATCTGTGACGCCCTCTGACCCGATCAACATCACTCGGGATCGCGGCGTAATTTGAAATTGTTTTCGCAAGTCGGTGCGCATCGACGCGCAGATCAAGCCAATCAGACCGGCCACGGCGCTTTCTCCGGCTTCGATTGGCTCATCTCCGAAAGCGCCGTTTGCCAATAGGCGGACGGCCGGTGCCACAAGCTGGTCAGGGATTTTCATGAAACCGCTGGCGGCCTCTTCCAAAACGTTCCATGCCAATTCGGACGGCGCGCCGCAGGATAGCCCAGCCATTATGGTTTCTTCGCCTACTTCGACGGCTGTAGGCCGATTTGCCTGGGCGCTTGCAAAAAGGCAGGGGGCCAATTCAGGTTCGACCACGATGACGCGCGGCGCATTCCGCTCCCATTCCTGGAGGAATACCGCGGTGACGGCAGCCGCTAAGCCTCCAACGCCGCCTTGAAGGAAGACATGAGTGGGTGGCAAAGCCAAATCCTGCACGATCTCGCGCGCCATGACCCCGTAACCAGCCATGACATCAAGAGGTGCCTGAGTGTAACCGGGCCAGGAAGTATCTGAAACAATCAACCAACCGTGTGCCGCTGCATCGGTCCGGGTCTGTGCCACGGAAGCGTCGTAATCTCCATCAACCCTGATCACTTCGGCCCCCAGCTGGCGCATTGCGTCGGCGCGGAATGCGCTTACTTCTTTGTGAATGTAAATTCGGCATGGCGCGCCGAAGCGCTGGGCACCCCAAGCCACTGAACGACCGTGATTGCCATCTGTCGCCGAAATGACGGTTATGTCTGCAATTCCGGCAGTATGGGTGCCGTTTCGGATCTCATCGGCAGTGACTTCACGGCCTGTCTTTTTGGTTAATTCGCGCTGTAATACTCGCAGAACCGCATAAGCGCCGCCAAGTGCTTTGAAACTGCCCAAGCCAAATCTTAACCCTTCATGCTTGTAATAGACTGCGCCCAGATCCAGTGCTTCGGCTAGACCTTGAAGAGACGGCATTGGCGCTCTTTCGTACCCACTCCAGCTTTGAATTTCCCTCTGTGCGAGGTCAAATCCCTCGCGGGGTAAGGTGGCTGTGGCGGCATGGCCAAAGCCTGGCTTGGCTGTATGGCTTTCAATTCCGACTGTCTCAAAGTTTGCGAGCATTTGTGGTCCTTCCATTGTTGGTGCAAATATAATTCAATGTCAGTGATGTTTTCGCTCTGAATTGCTGGTAATTTTGAAGCAAACTTGCATGAGGTCGCCGTGAAACAAAAATATTTATCAGGAAGTCTGGATAGCTTCGATCTCGCGATTCTTAGGGTGTTGCAGCAGGACAATACGGTGCCGCACCGTCAAATCGGTGAAAGCGTGAATCTGTCTGCGCCCAGCGTGCAGCGGAGGATCAAACGCATGGAGGCGGAGGGCGTCATTGCCGCGCAGTCAGCGCATATTGATCCGGCAGCCGTGGGATTGCCGCTGACCATTTTCGTCGAAGTCGAACTAAAAACCGAGACTGGCGGAAAAATCGATGAAATCAAGAAAAGCTTCTATGCTGCCCCTGAGGTTCAGCAATGCTACTATGTTACTGGTGAAGTGGATTTTGTTCTGATCGTTATCGTTCGAGATATGTCCGAATATGAAAAGCTTACCCAACGGTTGTTCTTTTCGAACAAGAACATCCGAAAGTTCAGAACATTCGTTGCAATGGACCGAACAAAGTCATCCATGCAGTTGAACATCTGACTTGTGCCTCTCCAGAGCATGTAGTCTGGCGGGGTATTTGACTTTTGCGCGGCGCGAACTGGAAACAAAGTGCTTGTGCACTCCAAATCTGCCAGAAACCTGGTGATCTGGGCGGTAAATCCTGCCGAGACACCTCTCGGTTTACCTGGAAAATAACCACGTTTCCCGAGGTATTGAGGTTGGGACACATTTGCCCCAACCTCATCAAGGTAACAGGAGTTTATCTTACGATTTGATACGGTCCATTTTGGGATCGTAAAGCGGTTGAAGTGTCACGTCGCAGGAGACACGTTGGGTCGCAACCTCCAACTCATACGTGCCGGACGTAACAAAATCTGCATCGACGCCGCCCTGATTTCGGACATAGCCGTAACCGATGGATTTGCCGGTTGTATAGCCATAGCCTCCCGACGTTAGCCAACCCACCCGTTCTCCATCCCGGTATATTGTTTCGCGGCCCAACAGCACCACATCGGGGTCGACGGTGAAGCAGGCCAGCATCTTTTTGACGCCCTCGGCCTTTTGCTTCTCGCTTGCCGCGCGACCCTTGAAGTTTATGTTTTTGCGCAGTTTCACAGCCCATCCCAGACCGCTTTCAAACGGCGTGTGATCAGGCCCGATATCAGACCCCCAGGCGCGGTAACCCTTTTCTAACCGAAGAGATTCAATTGCGCGGTAGCCCGCATTAACCAGCCCTTGCGGTTGCCCTGCTTCAATCAGCGCAGAATAGACTGTTTGCGCGTATTCGACAGGCAAGTGCAGTTCCCAGCCAAGCTCGCCCACATATGTCACCCGCAGCGCCTTGACCGGGCAACCCGCGATGCCGATTGTCCGGATTGTGCCAAACCTGAACCCGTCATTCGAGACATCATCACGGGTAACTGCCGCCAGAATATCTCGTGCTTTTGGCCCCATCAGCGACAACACTGCGTTCGAGGAGGTGATATCGAACAGCTGGCAGTTCAGCCCGTCCGGAATATTTCGGCTGATCCAGTCAAAATCGTGGGTGGCATAGCCCGTACCAGTGACAATGTAGAATTCATCATGCGCTACACGGCCCACGGTCAGGTCGCATTCAATTCCGCCCTTGTCATTGAGCATCTGGGTATAGACCAGCGCTCCCACCGGTTTGTCCACATCATTGGCACAAATCCAGTTCATCGCCGCCAAGGCGTCCGGGCCTTTCAGCGCGAATTTGGCAAATGATGTTTGATCGAACAGCACTGCCGCTTCTCGGGCCGCTTTGTGTTCACGACCAACGGCAGCGAACCAGTTCTGGCGACCAAAGCTGTATTCGTCCTTGGGCGTTTCACCCAGCGATGCGTCGGCAAACCAGTTTGGACGCTCCCAACCCAGTTTTTCTCCAAAGCAAGCGCCCTGATCCATAAGCGTATCGTACAGCGGTGACTTGCGGCAGGGGCGGCCGGACTCGTGTTCTTCATGAGGCCAAGCCATAGTGTAGTGTTTGCCATATGCTTCGACTGTTCGGGTGCGAACCCAATCGGTGTCGAAATGCGGGCGGCCAAAACGGCGAATGTCGGCGGACCACAGGTCAAAGGGCGGCTCGCCCTTGGCGGCCCATTCTGCCAGCACCATTCCGGCGCCACCGCCAGAAGCAATGCCAAAGGCGTTGAAACCAGCACCAACAAAGAAATTCTTCAGCTCTGGTGCTTCACCTACAATGAAGTTGCCATCCGGAGTGAAGCTTTCGGGACCATTGGTCAGGGTCTTGATCCCCGCGGTCTCCAACGCTGGCACCCGGCCCAGCGACAGCTCCATGATCTGTTCGAAATGGTCGAAGTTACTGTCGAGCAAGGTGTAGTGGAAATCTTTAGGTATGCCATTCACCGCCCACGGGATCGGGTTCGGCTCATAACCGCCCATGACGAGCCCACCAACTTCTTCCTTGTAATAGGTCAGCCGATCGGGATCCCGCAGGGTAGGCAGATCACCGGGTACACCAAATGGTTCTGTGACCATGTACTGATGTTCCATTGGCACCAGCGGCACATTCACACCGAACTTGGCGGCAAAATCGCGCGTCCACTGACCGGCACACACGATCACCTTTTCACATTCGATACGGCCATGTTCAGTGATTACGGCGCGGATCTTGCCGTTCTCGATTTCAAGATCGGTGGCCTTGGTATCCTCGAATATCTTCGCGCCTGCCATGCGCGCTCCCTTGGCCAGCGCCTGGGTAATGTCCGAGGGGTTTGCTTGCCCATCGGTGGGCAGGAACGCCGCGCCGATGACGTCACCGATATCCATCAGCGGCCAAAGATCCTGCGCTTCCTTCGGGGTTAGCAGCTGCATGTCCAGACCAAAGGAATGGGCTGTGGTGGCCTGCCGTTTGACCTCGGTCCAGCGTTCCTCGTTGCAGGCAAGGCGCAAACCACCATTCATTTTCCAACCCGTTCCCAGACCGGTTTCTTCTTCAATCTTGTTGTACAGATCGACTGAATATCCCAGCAGCTGAGTGATATTGGCGTTCGAACGCAGCTGCCCCACCAGACCCGCAGCATGGAATGTGGTGCCCGAAGTCAGCTTTTTGCGCTCCAGTAGCACCGTGTCGGTCCAACCGAGCTTGGCAAGGTGATAGGCGGTCGAGCAGCCGATGATGCCGCCGCCGATGATGACGGCTTTGGCTGTATTTGGAAGGTCGGTCATATCTGTCCTCAGGTGTTTTTGTAATCGGTCAGGGCCGTGCGAAACCGTGCGAGATTTTCGCTTGTGTAGGCTGCGTAGTCGAAGTCGATATCCGAGGTGATCTCGGACACCATGCTCCACATGGTTTCACGAAGCAGCGAGGCGCATTTCATCGCCGTATAGCGATGACGCAATTGGTTGGTGACGGGTGCCTGAAAGTAGGTTTCCAGAACCCAGTCCTCTTGTTCATTGGAAAGAGAGTTGTTCGAGGCCAGCCCACCCAAATCAAACAATGGCGAGTTGAAGCCCGCGTAGTCGAAATCGATCAGCCACAGGCGGGTGCCATCGTCCAGAAAGTTGCCGCAAAGCAGGTCGTTATGGCCAAACACGATGTCGTACGGCCCGGCCTCGGCTTCCAGATCATTTCCAATTTGCACAAGTTCAGGGATCAGGCCTTTATGCGAACTTCCACGATCGGTGAGGGTGGCGGCATAGTCGCGGATGACATGAAAGACCCAGAACACCAGTGAGGGGCCGCGCAGGTGCTTGGGCACCTCAAGGTGGCAAGCTTTCACGAGCTCCAGCACTCGAGGCAGCATACTGGGGTCGCGTACGTGTTCTTCGGTCAGAGTGCGGCTTTCGACGAATTCCAGGACTGTTAATTCGTTGGACGAAAACACTACAGCGGGTGACAGACCTGCAGCATGGGCGGCCTTACTGGCAGCCAGTTCGTTGAAGCGCATCACCTGGTGCAAAGGGATGTCGTCACCGACACGCACTACATAGGATCCACTGCTGTCAGTGACCTTGTAGTTCACATTTGTAATCCCACCCGTCAACGGGGTGGCTTTGATCTCGCCCTGCCAGATCGGTAGCTTGCGAATGCGGGTCATCAGGTCGGATTGGGTCATATCAACTCTCCATTCCAAAGCGGATGCGTGCCTGACGAGCGCTTGCGTTGATCAGCCTATCAGCGATGATGGCAATGAATGCGATGGACAGCCCTGCCACCAGACCTCGACCAGTGTCAGCCTTTGTCAGGGCAATGTAGACTTCCTGCCCCAGGTCGCGGGTGCCAACGAGGGCGGTGATAACCAGCATGGACAGCGCCAGCATGATGGTCTGGTTAATACCCAAAAGGATTTCGGGCAGGGCCATGGGCAAGCGAATATGGCGCAG
Organism: Ruegeria sp. P8; assembly: GCF_056534665.1. Lineage (NCBI taxonomy): Bacteria > Pseudomonadati > Pseudomonadota > Alphaproteobacteria > Rhodobacterales > Roseobacteraceae > Ruegeria > Ruegeria sp. P8. The sequence continues at coordinate 62,858 of NZ_JBQERC010000007.1, read as the reverse complement.
AAGTTGCGTGCGTGTGCACCCAGAGACCAATCCGGCCTCGATCAATTCCTCACTGACCGAGCGCACGCCATGGGCCGCATAACGTACGGCCGGGGCCAGCGCGTAAAGGACTATGGCAATCAGCGCAGTGAAATCGCCGACGCGAAACAGCATCACAACCGGGATCAGATAAACAAAGCTGGGCAAAGTCTGCAACGTATCAATCAACAGGTTGATCACCGTCCCGGCGCGTTTGTTCAGTGCAGCCACAACACCCAGTGGAACACCGATCAGGGTAGCAAGAAACACAGAGGCACCGCAGAGATAAACTGTCACCATTGCCTTGGCCCACAGTCCTGACACGAGGATCAGCGACGCCAGTCCTCCGCACAGCAGCGCCAGCCGCCAGCCCCCTGCGTGCCAACCCAGCAAGGTCAGCATGGCAATGGCCCAAGGCCATGGGATTCCCAGCAAAACCGTTTTGATCGGGATCATGAACCACGTCAGGAAGAAGATCTTGATCGCCTCGAACGTGTCAAAATAATTGATGTTCAGGTATTTGACCGTGTCATCCCAGAACCCGCCAGTGGTGATCGTCTGGCTTTCAGGATATTCCAGCAACAGGGGTGAAAACTGTCCCAGAACCCAGGTCAAAATCAGCAGGATCATTACCAGAACTGTCCGGCGATGGCGGGTGATCCACGAGCCGGGGAGCTCGTGATGTACCTGCCCCATACGCTCGGCAAAAGCCTGACTTAGGCGATCGACAGCAATGGCCAGAACTACAATGGCAATACCGGCCTCGAACCCAGCGCCGATGTCCAGCCGGCGCAGCGCGGCAAGGACGTCAAACCCTAATCCTCCGGCCCCGATCATCGAGGCAATGATGACCATGTTCAGCGTCAGCATGATCACCTGATTGACGCCTACCATCAGACTGTGGCTGGCGGAAGGAACCAAAACGCGCCACATCAACTGCTTTTGCGTCGTGCCTGCCATGCGCCCGAAGTCCAAAATCTCAGGGTCGACGGCTCTCAAGGCAAGCGTGGTGATCCGCACCATGGGTGGTGTCGCATAGATGATAGTTGCAACAAGCGCCGAAATCGGTCCAAAGCCGAACATGAACAGAATTGGTACCAGATAGGCAAAGATCGGGATTGTCTGCATCAGGTCCAGAATGGGCGAGATGATGCGATCGAAAGTCAGGTGGCGATAGGCCAATATCCCCAACAACAGCCCGCCGCCCGCGCCAATCGGCACCGCAATCAGGACCGAGGCAAGTGTTACCATCGCGCTGTCCCACTGGCCAAAAACGGCCAGATAGGTAAAGCAGCCGCCGACCAACGCGGCCAACCCCCAGTCCCGGCAATACTGTCCCAAAGCTATTACGGCGGTGATAACCACAATCCAGCTGATCGCAGGTAGGATGACTTGCGCATCGTTGCCTTGCCCGGTGACAAAACCCTCGGCCAGCAGGGACAAGACAAGGTCATAGGGCTGTTCTATCAACCAAGCAGCAGCGCGGGTAACGTCGGTGAACGAAACTGGGCCGATTGCAGCATCCTCGATCAGCCAGGACATTGCAGATGAGATATAAGTTTTGAACGGGACGACCCAAGCCGACGGGAATTTGGTGATCCAGCGCGCATCGAGCGCTTTTCCCAGGTTGCTGCCGAAATACCCCAGCAGGATCGTGAGTCCGACAAGCAGCAGAATGATGAGCTGACTGCGGGACAGGCGGCTCATACCGCGTCCCCTTCACCGAATAGCACATGGGCCACAGCCTTGCGATCAATGGCGCCAATAACCAGACCATTGCTGTCTGTCACGGGAATTGGTGCATCTGCGGCGATGATCCGTTCCGCCACGGTCGAGACGCGGGTCGATTGCACAATGGGCTCACCTTCACCTGCAGCGCCGACGGTCATTACACCACCAACCGTCAAAACCTTGGAGCGCGGAATATGGCGCGTGAATTCAGCCACATATTCTGTCGCTGGATTCATCACCAGTTCTTCCGGGGTGGCGATCTGGATGACTTCACCATCTTTCATAATGGCGATGCGGTCGGCCAAGCGAACGGCTTCTTCAAAGTCGTGTGTGATAAAGACAATAGTCTTATGCAACCGTTCCTGGAGTCGCAGAAATTCATCCTGCATTTCGCGCCGGATCAGCGGATCGAGGGCCGAAAAAGGCTCGTCCAGAAACCAAAGATCGGGCTCTGTCACCAACGATCGAGCAATGCCCACACGCTGTTGCTGACCACCCGAGAGCTCTCGTGGATAGTAGTCCTCGCGCCCTTTCAGGCCGACCAGTTCCACCACGTCTCTCGCCTTTGCGTCGGCTTCGTGTTTGGGCGTAGCCTGAATAGTCAGGGGGAACATCACATTCTGCAATACGGTCAGGTGCGGTAGCAGGGCAAAATGCTGAAACACCATGCCCATCTTGTGCCGACGGATTTCAATCATTTCTTTCTCGCTGGCGCGCAGCAGGTCGGCGTCGTCGAACAGAACCTCTCCGCTCGTGGGTTCGATCAACCTGGATAGACAACGAACCAGGGTTGATTTGCCTGAACCGGACAGGCCCATAATGATGAAGATTTCACCTTCAACGATTTCAATATTGGCGTTGCGTACCGCTCCGATCACACCCGCATTTCGAATGTCATCTGCCGATGGGTTCGGATTTTGCGCCAGAAGGGTCTCGGCGTTTGGACCGTAAAGCTTCCAAACGTTTCGGCAGGACAGTTTTGTTGTGGGGGTCATCAGTGGTGTCCGGGACTAAGACGGAAAAAGACCGAAGCGGTAGAGGAGAGCGGGGTAACCGCTTCGGCCAAGCAGATTATTTAGAGATCCAGCCAGACCAACGGTCCTTGTTCGTCTCCATCCAATCCGCGACAACTGCATCAATATCCACACCGTCCAGATCGGCTTTGCCGACCATGGCGCTCATCTCGTCGTTATTGATGTTATAGGCTTCGATGATGTCATACGCGCCCGGCCACTTTTCTTGCAGGCCAGACCAAGCAGCCTTCCAGATCGGACCGCGCGGTTTTCCGCAATCATAGGCCAAGGCCGGGTTCACACCGACGGACGGGTCGCTGTAGCACTCGGCCGAGTATGGCGGAAACTCCACGAATTCACCGTCATATTTGGCCGGGGCCCAGTGCGGAACATAGACCCACAGCATGATCGGATCTTCGCGCTGATATGCGGATTCCAGCTCTGCAAAAAGCGCAGCATCCGTGCCTGCGTGGACAACTTCAAATTCCAGCTCTAACGCTTCGACGCGTTCTTCGTCGAAACCGCCCCAGGTCACGGGTCCGCCGACATAGCGCCCATTTGGCGAGGTTTCAGCCGTGGCAAATTCCCCTGCGCAGTCTTTCAGAGCTTCCCAGTTTGGCAAGCCGGGGCAGCGGTCTTTCATGTAAGTCGGGTACCACCATTCTTCGATCGCCATCAGACCGGTTTCACCAACGTTCACCACATTGCCAGAGGCGGTGGCTTCGTCCAGCGCTTCACGCCCGGTGGTTTCCCAGATTTCCATTGCCAGATGTAGATCACCTGTCTTCAGGCCCGCAAACTGAGCGATATAGTCTGCCTGTACATACTCAACGTTGTATCCGGCCTCTTGCAGGATTGATCCCATTATCTTGGTGTTGATCAGCTGCCCTGACCAATCATGCAACGTCAGTTTGATTGGGTCCGTCGATTCGGCGGCCCAAGAAGCCGAAGCAGTTACGCCAGCGACTAATGCCATTGCGTGTAGTGCATTGAATTTCCTGATCATGTTGTGCTCCCTGAATGTGGCTTTTTGAGTGTTTTTCGTTTATTACACTTCCATGCTGCGCCAATCTGACAACTACGTCAATAAAAACCACACTTCGCCACGAATATTCGTTATAATTCACACAAAAAGCCCCGAACGGCACTGTATTGGACGTAATATTGTTTTATTGGGATGACTGCCGTATCCCCCTTTCAGGAGGTCGCATGTTAAAGCCACGAAAAACCACAAATCAGCGCGAAGAAGAAATCCTTCGCGAGCTGCAACATGCGGGCGGGTCGTGCAGGGTCAGCCTCCTGGCTCAAAAACTGAATGTTTCCAATGAAACGATCCGGCGCAACGTCAAGGCGCTGGAAGAGCGCAAGATCGTGCGGAAGGTGCATGGCGGCGTACATCTTAGTGAAGACGCCATAGAGCCACCCTTTGAAAACCGTTTGGGAACGCAAGCACATGCGAAAGAAGCAATAGCCCGGGCAGTCGCAAATACAATTAGCGACGGGGATTCCCTATTTCTGGATATCGGTTCGACGACCGCCTACGTCGCGCTTGCGCTACGGAAACACAAAGACCTGTTTGTAGTTACAAATTCGGTTTTCGTCGCTTACACGTTGTCAAAGCACAACAACAACCGGGTGTTTCTGGCGGGTGGAGAACTGCGCGCCCATGATGGGGGCGCTTTCGGTGCAGAGGCATTAGATCTTGTGAAGCGTTTCAACGTACAGCTGGCAGTGTTCTCGGTTGGAGCCGTGAATGGCGATTTGGGCTTCATGCTTCATGATCTTGAAGAGGCCAATATCGCGCGTGCTGCGGCTGAAAATGCGCAGGTGCGCATCGTCGTAGCCGACAGCGGAAAATTCAACAAGCGGGCCCCGATATCTCTCCATAACATGGCCGGAATTGATGTTTTGTATACGGACCGCGTTCCTCCTGCCAACATCCTGGCCATGCTCGACAAAAATGAAATCGAAGTTGTTATCGCAGGGTCGGACTAGTGTCAGAACTGATAGATGTACCCAGCGTACAAAACTGCATCTTTGAGGAGATGGCAGCCTTTTAATGAGATCATGTTGAAATCTGTTAACGAACTATTCGACAGGAAAAACGTCAAATCGCGCATGTTCGTCAACCGGGCCTCATAGTTTGCGACACCCCCGTTCAGAATGTGCAAACAAGTTGGCAATGCCGACTATTATACTGACACTGGACCTGTTGTTCCTCTAACAACACACTCCAGCTCGCAGCAAATTTTAAAATGTTCCGACTCATCTGACGTAATGTAATCGGTGAACTTGTCACCTGCGAGTTTACCGATGGCTTCGGCGGGGATTCGAATGGTGGTGAGCCCCGGCTCAACATCAGCTGATCCCTTGAAATCTCCGATGCCCATTATTGAAAGATCGCCGGGAACGTTCAACCCCAGTTTCTGGGCCGCAAACAAAGCGCCCTGCGCTATGACGTCATTTCCACATAACAAAGCCGTAAGTCGAGATGTTTCCGCCAAAAGGTTCAGCGCAGCCTGCTTGGCCTGCGAAACGCTGTAAGGAGCTTCAGATTCGTGCTCGCCCGGAACGGAGACACCCATATTTTGTAGCGCTTCGTGCACAGCGGAAAGTCGATGTTGCGCGCGGTCATTACCATTGGTCTTTGGAAAGATCAGCCCAATGTCACGATGCCCTAGGGCCAGCAGGTGCTCTGTTGCGAGACGGCCGGCCAACTGGTTGTCGGCCCCGACACAAGGAAGATCCGAATCCTTTGAGTAGTTCCAAATCGCAAGTGCAGGTATTTTCTGCTGCGTGATCAAGCGATTGGTGGCATCGGAATGCTCCAAGCCAACCAATGCCACGCCGTCCACGCGATGTTCAAGAAACTTGCGCACCATCGCGTATTCCCGATCTAGATCATACCCGTGCGACGCCAGTAGAAGGCTGAATCCTGCCTTGTCGATAGAGTCGGAAAAAGCCTGAATGACCTCGGCGAAGATGGCATGGTTGATAGTTGGTACGACCAGGCCAATCGTTCCTGACCGCTTGCCATGCATTGTTTGAGCGGCACGATTGCGGATATACCCGAGCCGCTGCACTGCCCTGTTGATCTTTTTGCGAGTTGCAGGGCTGACCAGATCAGGGTGATTGAAGGTACGAGAAACCGTAGACGGCGAAACCTTCGCGGCCTTTGCGACTGCCACGATATCGACTTTACCATGCTGAAAATTAGACATAATTTCGTCCTGTCCGGTCGATTTTATGAAAACATTTGCAATACTATTTTCATCCCCTAACCTGATTTGTCAACAAACCAAAAGTGCAGACAAACGGGTTGGGAGGCACTGGATGGAATTCATTTACTACTTCGGGGATGTGTTCACACCGATGTCCTTCTTGCTGCTTTTGGGCGGCACGATCGGAGGGCTGATCCTGGGCGCGACACCAGGCTTGTCACCAACGATGGCGGTTGCCCTTTTGATTCCGTTCACCTTCCAGCTTGAGGCCGCACAGGGGCTGATCTTGCTGGGAGCCGCCTATACCTCGACCGTTGCTGGTGGCGCGGTGAGTGCAATTCTACTGAAAATCCCAGGCGCTCCAGCCAATATTGCCACCACTCTGGACGGCCACACCATGGCCAAGCAGGGACAAGGGGCGCGGGCGCTGCAACTGTCGTTTCTGGCCTCGGCGGTTGGCGGCATCTTCGGTGTGCTCCTATTGATCTTTCTGACACCGGTTTTGGCCAAATGGGCGCTGGCGTTTGGCCCCTCACACCTGTTCTGGTTGGCCATTTTGGGGGTGACTGTGATTGGCACGCTAGATTCTGCATCCGTGGTCAAAGGTTTGCTATCGGGTTGTATCGGATTGTGGCTGGCGACAGTCGGTTTCGACGACATTATGGGCGCGCAACGCTTTATCTTTCACCCTGCACTGGGCGGCGGCATCAACATTATCGCGGCGCTGATCGGTCTGTTCGCGATCCCTCAGGTGCTGACGATGTTTGCAAAGGGACGCCACGACACGGGTGCTGAAGTCATTGAAGTACAGCGCCATTCGATCATGGCCGCATTGCGAGAACTGTTCAGCCGTACCCGAGCACTTAGCATCGGCACACTGACAGGTTCCATCATTGGCCTGATCCCAGGCGTTGGCGGGCAAATTGCCGGGCTGGTTGCCTATGATCAGAGTAAGAAGTTTTCAGCCGAGAAGGACAAGTTCGGCACGGGTCATTCCGAGGGCGTAATTGCCGCGGAGTCCGCCAACAATGCGATGGTGGGCCCATCTCTGGTACCGTTGTTGACCTTGTCGATCCCGGGTAGCCCAACCGCAGCCGTTTTGCTGGGCGGGCTACTGATTCACGGAATTTTCCCGGGCTCGGATCTGTTCGACAACCACCCGGACGTGGCGTGGACGTTCATAAACTCCATGCTGATCGGCCAGGTCCTGATGTGCGTCTTCGGCCTATACATTGCTGGTCTGGCCGCGCGTGTCGCGCAGGTGCCGCAATCGGTCATGGCGGCCGTTGTTCTGGCCCTTTCGGTCTTCGGCGCCTACTCGGTTCAGAGTTCGATGGGGGATGTCTATGTCATGGCGTGCCTTGGCATTGGGATGTTCTTTCTGGAACGATTTGGATTCTCGGCTGCTCCGTTGGTACTGGGATTGATCCTTGGTCCGATTGCCGAAGCCAACTTCATTCAGGGCGGAATGATCGCGGACGCGACCGTCGGCAAGGCCTCTTACTTCCTGACGGGCGGATTGAATCTTCTGCTGATCGCCGTTGTACTGGCTTCAATTGCCTACTCGGTTTGGATGGAACTTCGCCACCGGCGCTATACCACCAAAGAGGAGGCACAGGCATGAACCGCACACAACACATAATCGGGTCGGGTTTGGTTTTTGCCGTAGGACTTTGGGTAACCTGGGTCAGCTTTACTCAGCAACCGGTCGAGGCATTTCTGTTTCCGCGTCTTATCGCTTCGGTCTTTGTGGTTTTGGCAGGGTGGACCTTCGGCAAAGCGCTGATGGGATTGTCCAAGGTAGGCAACGGCGTGACCCGCATGATGTTCATCAACATGCTGCCGGGCCTGTTCGTCACCCTTATCTATGTCTTCTGGGCGTCCAGATCGCTGGGGTTCTACACAGCAACGGCAATCGCGTTTTTCATTCTGCTGTCGATTTACGATCCAGACCCACATTCCGAAGCCAAAACCTGGGTCAAGCGCGGTGTCATCACAGCGATCTTTGTGGCGGTGATGTACGGGCTCTTTGCCATGCTTCTGCAAGTCTACACACCAAGGGAATTTCTGTTCTGACCGCAAGGGATGCGGATGAACCAAAATAGGGAGGAAACGCAAATGAAACGGTTGATTACAGGGGCAGCACTGGCCCTCACGAGCCTGGCGGGCGCGGCGGTTGCCGAGGAGTATCCCGAACGCCCAATCATGATGATGGTCAGTTACGGCGCTGGTGGCGCAACCGACTTTCAGGCGCGGATTGTCACCATGACATCCGGGAATGAAGACGCGCTGGGAATGCCAATCGCCATCATAAACAAACCGGGCGCCGGAGGGCGTGTGGGTTGGAACTGGTTCGCAACCCAGGCCGACGCCGATGGCTACACGCTTGCTGCCTACAATGTTCCACATTTCATCGCCCAATCTATTAAGGGTGGGGTCGAGTATTCGGTCGACAGCTTTGAGCCCATCGCCAACTGGGGCGCCGACCCGGCTGTCTTCGTGGTTGGTGCGGACAGCCCGTTCAACTCGATGGAAGGTGTTGTCGCATATGCCAAGGAAAACCCCGGCAAGCTGACCGTGTCCGGGGCTGGGCTTTTTGTTGGTCACCACATTGCGGCTCTTCAAATCGACAAGGCTGCAGGAACAACGATGGCCTATATCCCGACCAAAGGTGGTGGCGCGGCGGCCATGAAAGCGGTAATTGCTGGCGAAGTCATGGGTGGTATAAACAACCTGTCGGATGCGTTCCGCGCAAAAGAGGCGGGCAACGTCAAAATCCTGGGTGTCGCAGATCTTGAGCGAAACGCGTTCCTGCCCGACGTGCCGACCATGATGGAACAGGGGCTCGATGTCGACAACTCGTCGGTCAATTTCCGGGGCGTGATGGTACCCAAGGGAACGCCGCCCGAGGTGATCGAGAAACTTGCGGAAACGGTTCCCGAGATGTTCGCCAACGATCGTGTGGTGAAAAAGATGGAAGCCGGCGGATCGCCCATGCACATCATGACACGCGATGAAGTGATCAAGATGTGGGAGAAACGTCAGCAAACACTGAACGAATTGTTGGCTGGGCTCTGAACCAGTCAACTCCCTACGGGGCGGAGTGGGTCCGCCCCGATCAAACAATCGAGGACCGAGATGAACGCTCAGGAAGGGGTTTCCCCCGAGATCGACGAAGTTGATCGCATAGTAGCGCATGCGCGCAAGGCCCAAGCGACCTTTGAAGAAAGCGGCAGTCAGGCGCTGTACGACAAGGCGGCGCTGGCGGCGGGATGGGCAATCATGGAGCCAACACGCAATCGGGCACTGGCGGAAATCGCTGTTGCGACCACCGGTCTGGGTAATGTTCCGGACAAGATTACAAAGAACCACCGCAAGACTCTGGGCTTGTTGCGCGATATCGCTGACGTGAAAACCCACGGCATCATTAGCGACAATCCAGCAACCGGCATGACCGAGATTGCACGTCCAATCGGTGTAATCGGTGCTGTGGTTCCATCGACCAACCCCGCTGCGACGCCGGCGAACAATATCATCAATGCGCTCAAAGGAGGCAACTCCATCGTGGTGGCACCATCCCCCAAAGGAGTCGCTTCCTGCGAGATGCTGATCGCTTTTATCCATTCAGAGTTTGACAAGCTCGGCCTCGATTGCGATCTGGTCCAGATGATCCCTGCGCCCGGATCCAAGGCCAAGACACAAAGGTTGATGGAAGCCGTAGATCGCGTGATCTGTACCGGCAGCCAGAACAACGTCCAACGCGCGCAATCCTGTGGAACGCCAGCAGTGGCGGTTGGTGCGGGCAATGTGACGGTGATTGTGGACGAAACCGCAGATTTGGCCGCAGCTGCTTCCAAGATCACGGCATCGAAATGCTTCGACAACGCGACGTCCTGCTCGTCTGAAAATGCGCTGGTTGTTGTAGATGCGGTCTATGACGCCTTTGTCGCCGCGATCGCCGTTGAAGGCGGTGCCTTGGTGCCATCTTCCGAGGCTGGAAACATCATCGCACGGCTGTGGCCCGATGGGCATCTCAACCGATCTGTAATCGCGCAGGACGCTGGCAAGATGCTTGAAGCACTGGATATGGCGGATAAGGTCCCCGAGGGGACCAAGTTCCTAGCCGTGGAAACTGACGGAATTGGCCCGGATCATCCTTTGTCGGGGGAAAAGCTCAGCCGGGTTCTGGCGCTTTATCGAGCGGCAAATTTTGAAGAAGCCAAGGTAATCGCGGCTCGTATTCTGGAACACCAGGGCGCGGGGCATTCTGTCGGAATCCATACCAGCGACGACGCGCGCGCGGTTGGGTTGGGTCGTGACCTGCCCACCTGCCGGGTCATTGTAAACCAGGCGCATACCTTTGCCACTGGTGGCAGCTTCACCAACTGCATGCCCTTTTCGCTGTCAATGGGCTGCGGCAGTTGGGGAGGCAATTCCATCGACACCAATCTGCATTGGCGGCATTTCGTTCAAACGACAAAGATCATCCGTGAAACGCCGCCGCGCGAGCCCGAATTGGAAGCGATATTTGGCGGCTATTGGTCGGAGGCGGGGCAATGATCGAACCACCCAAGGGAACCGTCCGGGACTGGCTTGACCGTCGGGCAAGCCGCGGGGGAACCGGGTTCGTTTTCCCGGACGGGGCGCGGGACCTGAATTGGGGTGAATTGCGTGACTCAGCTCGCCGCATCGCAAGCATGTTGACCGAACGGGGTGTGGCGAAGGGAGAAAGCGTCGCCATCCTCTACCCCAATTGCCGGGAAGCGCTTGAGGTCCTTTTTGGCGTTCTCTATGGCGGGTTTCGGGCCACGATGATCAATCTTGTCGCGGGTGACAGCGCCGTTGCCTATGCGCTGGAACACAGCGGCGCATGCTATGGATTTGTACATTCCGATCAAACGGACCTGTTCAGGCGAACGGCCAATCCTGCGAAAATCAAACAGTTGAAGGTGGCAGATGCCGTTGAGTCCGGCAGCAACCTGCATAGCCTCTCGCCTCATAGCCACGCGTTGTTGATGTATACATCCGGAACAACCGGTCGCCCCAAGGGGGTGGTCCACACACATTCCAGCCTGTTGGCAGGGGGTTGGACGACCAAAATTGCCCATGAATTGTCCGAGGCTGATCGCGGGTTTTGCGTCTTGCCGATCTATCATATTAACGGGCTCTGCGTGACGGTGATGGGAACACTGGTCTCAGGCGGATCGTTGGCCGTGTGCGAACGATTTTCTTCCAGCAAGTTCTGGGACAATCTTGGAAAGGCCGAGGCAACGTGGTTCTCGGTCGTGCCGACCATTATCTCGCACCTGCTGCACTCTGAGACTAGTCCGGATGCGCAATCCCGGCAACGCGTGCGTTTCGGGCGCTCTGCGTCGTCAGCCTTGGCGCCGGACGTGCAGCGTGGCTTTGAGGATCGTTTCGAAATCCCAATCGTGGAAACCATGGGCTTGACGGAAACTGCCGCTCAGATTCTGTCAAACCCGCTGCCCCCCGGCGTTCGGAAGATTGGTTCACCCGGCATTGCATATGGAAATGAGGTTGCAATTCTGGACGCGGAACTTCGGCCTGTACCTACCGGAACAGAAGGTGAGTTGGTCATACGCGGTCCGAATGTGATGCTGGAGTACCTCAATGACCCGGATGCTACTGCGGGCACATTTACTTCGGATGGCTGGTTGCTGACCGGAGATCTCGCCCGCATGGATCAGGACGGGTATGTTTATGTGACCGGTCGATTGAAAGAACTGATCATTAAGGGAGGGGAGAATATAGCCCCTCGTGAGATTGACGAGGCGCTTTATTCACACCCCGACGTTGTTGAAGCTGCGGCCTTTGCCCGCCCTTGCAAAAGCTACGGTGAAACCGTCGAGGCAGCGGTCAAAATTCGAGAAGGTTCTGAATTGACGCCGCAAGCTTTGTCAAAGATCTGTGAGTCCCAGCTAGGCCGTTTCAAGTCTCCTGACAAAGTTCATATTCTGATTGATCTTCCAAAGGGCCCTTCGGGAAAGATCCAGAGAAACAGGATCCTACAAATCGTTAGCGAGGAGGCGAGCGACTTGAAAATGTAGATGGCAATGCCGGTCCGACTCTACCTGAAAAATAAATGCCAAAACAACAGCGGGAATAGCCACAAAAGCAATTCCCGTCGCCAGCTTCAGCAGTGCCGAAGGCCTTTCAGTCGTCATGATTAGCGTGTTTCCATCAATGGTTCCACGCACCCGCTGTGGCAGATGCCTGAACGCCTCTCCTCTTTCAGAGCGATCTTACTCAACCGCCACCGTCACCGAGATTACCTTGCAGGTAAAGCGCAAAGCTGCTTCGGTGCCGTTCGCTTTGGCCACCGGTGTGGAAAGGTCGAAGCCAATGTCTGCTGTTTCGTCCGCCGAAAAGATGATGGCCTGCGTCTGGTCGGTCCTGCCCTGCGCCACCTGTATCTCGTCAACAAAGAGGGTGCCGTCCCGCCTTTGTCAGGGCTTCCACCGTCATAATCGAAATCGAGGACGACTTCATGAGTACCTTCGGTCACAGGTTCGGACGCCGAAACGGTAAGTATCTCGATCCCCAACCAGTTGTAGGCATAGGCTGGAACGCCATTTTCAACATAAAACGACCAGCCGCCAAAGCGGCCCGCTTGTGCGATAATAGCCGGGTGGTCTCCGTTAGAAGGTTCTTCGATATGTTCTGCAATGCGTTAGGAGAGGTTCTGGATATTCGGGGTCATGCCGGTCATGCCACTGCAATCGCCGAAGCTGCGTGTCGACGGAAAGGCCCATGCGATCACCCGAACTACTCGGCGCGCTCGACTCTGTGCAACAGAGCCTGACAAAGCTCAGTGATCTGACCCGTGGTATTCTGAACCGTGTGATACATGTAATGGACCACAGGCTTGCTGAAATGACGTCACTGATTCGCGTATTTTTTGGTTTGTCCGAGGCCAGAATGCTGTCGCCATTCGGGCACGAAGGATTGTTCGGATTTCGCGTGGCTTCACGAAAATGTCACGAAGACCGAGCTGATCCTCAGAAAATTGCCAGCGATAGGTCGTTGGAGATATTTCTGCTTGTGGTTGCCTAAAATTTCATCAAGGCTTTATCCCAGAGCCAAAAGATGTCACGGTTCAACGCAGTGAAAGACAACTTTCGCAACTTCTTTACCGACAGAAACCAAGAAAGCTGCGACGCAGTGTTCCTTGCGAATTGGCAAAACCAAAATCGAAATGGACGAAGTCCCAGCGGGCGTCGGTCTAATCCGGCTGCTGCGTGCGACCCCGATCAAGTGGGGCCGCGCGGCGACGAACATATGGGAGAGAAATCATGAACAGATACATTCGGAACTCAGTGGCGGGGCTTTTGTCGTCGACCATGATCACAGGTGCCGCGTTTGCCGCTGGCACGCATCCTGAAACCGGCGAAGCGCTGGCGGACGATCAAACCTTTACCTACCGCATTCTGGACGAGCACAGCTCGGTCGATCCGCAGGTTGTCGAAGACGTTTCCGGTGCTGAAATTGTACGCGACCTGTTTGAAGGGCTGATGAACCAGGATGAGGATGGCAATCTGGTTCCGGGCGTTGCCACAGGTTACACCGTCGATGACAGCAAGAAAGTCTATACCTTCACACTGCGCGGCGATGCTAAATGGTCGAATGGCGACCCGGTAACCGCCGGAGATTTCGTTTTCGCATGGAAACGCGCGGTTGATCCGGCGCTGTCCTCTCCTTACGCGTGGTTCATGGAGCTGATGTCGATCGAAAACGCATCAGCGATCATCGCAGGCGAAAAGCCGGTTGATGATCTGGGTGTCAAAGCCATCGATGACACGACCCTGGAAGTCACGCTGAGCGCGCCGCTGCCGTATTTCCCGCAGATGACAACGCATTCGACGACCTTCCCGGCACCTCAGAAGGTGATCGCGGAATTTGGCGATGAATGGACCAAGCCCGGAAACATCGTGTCGAATGGCGCGTATGTTTTGACCGAGCACCTGCCGCAGGAACGTTCGGTACGTGAGCGCAACGAGATGTACTGGGACAATGACAACACCATCATCGACAAGGTTGTGGCACTGGTCATCAATGACGAAAACGTAGCCCTGACCCGCTATCTGGCCGGTGAACTGGACCGGACCGAAGTTCCCGCCGGTCAATTCCCGCGTCTGCAGGAAGAGCATCCGGGCGAGGCTATCAGCTTCCCGCGCCTGTGCAACTACTACTACACGTTTAACGTGTCGGACAGCGGCCCTGAAGAATTCAAGGATCCCAAAGTTCGTCAGGCCCTGTCGCTAGCCGTTGACCGGGACATCATTACCAAGAATATCAAGGCCGGTGGCGAGCCGCCCGCGTATACATTCGTGCCAGAAGCAACCGCAGGTTTTACTGTCCCGGTCGTTGAAATGGCATCGATGAGCCAGGCTGAGCGCGATGAACTGGCCAAGGAACTGCTGGCCGAGGCCGGCTTCGGCGCGGATAACCCTCTGACCTTCTCGATGGTCTACAACACTTCGGAAGCCCACAAGAAAGTTGCCGTCGCGCTGAGCCAGATGTGGAAGCAAAAACTGGGCGCCAATGTTGAACTGGCCAACATGGAATGGAAAGTCTTCCTGGAAGAGCGGGGCAACCAGAACTTTGATCTGGCCCGCGGCGCGTGGTGTGGTGACTATAACGAAGCCTCAACCTTCCTTGACTTGTTGCAGTCGGATTCGGGCTACAACGACGGCAAGTATAACAATGCCCGCGTGGACGAGTTGCTGGCCGAAGCCAAAACTTCGGACGATCCGGCTCCGCTGTACACCGAGGTCGAGCGTATTATCGCTCAGGAAACCCCCGTTATCCCGATCTATCACTATGCTGGTGTCTACATGATGGACAGCGATGTCGGAAACTGGCCGGTCAAAAACGTAGAGCAAAACTGGTACTCCAAGAATCTCTACAAAATCGCCGAGTAATCATCTTCTGACCATGACCTGCCCCGAAGTTTTCTTCGGGGCAGCGCCATCTATTGGGGGCATTGAATGCTTGCCTATGTCATTCGGCGGGTGCTGACCGCCATACCGACGATCCTGCTGCTGATCGTCGCCTGTTTCTTTTTGATGCACTATGCGCCCGGTGGGCCCTTTACCTCGGAACGGACATTGCCGCCGCAGGTTCTGGCCAATATCGAGGCGCGGTACGGTCTGGACCA
This sequence comes from Ruegeria sp. P8, assembly GCF_056534665.1. NCBI lineage: Bacteria > Pseudomonadati > Pseudomonadota > Alphaproteobacteria > Rhodobacterales > Roseobacteraceae > Ruegeria > Ruegeria sp. P8. The sequence continues at coordinate 47,697 of NZ_JBQERC010000007.1, read as the reverse complement.
GCCGTTGTGGAAGCAACTCTGGGATTATCTGTACAATATCGTTGTGCATTTCGACTTTGGCCCGTCCTTCAAGTTCAAGGACCGCGATGTGAACGACATCATCGCGCAGGGCTTTCCGATCTCGCTGACCTATGGGTCGCTGTCCTTTCTGGTCGCTACTGTGGTGGGCATCGGACTGGGGATTGCCGCCGCAATCCGGCACAACAGCTGGATCGACTACTTTGCGGTTGGGCTGGGGATTGCAGCGCAGGCGCTGCCCAACTTCATCATGGGTCCGATCCTGATCCTGACCTTCACCCTGTGGCTGGGATGGTTGCCCGGCGGCGGGTGGAATGGTGGTCAGTGGCCCTATCTGATCATGCCGGTTATCGCCCTTGCGACATCTTACATGGGGTCGATTGCACGGATCACCCGGTCTTCAATGCTGGAGGTTCTGAATTCGAACTTCATCAGAACCGCCCGTGCCAAGGGCCTGCCGACAAGAACCGTGATCTGGCGCCATGCGATGAAGCCGACCTTGCTGCCGGTAGTATCTTATCTGGGGCCGGTGTTTGTCTATGTGCTGACCGGATCCGTCTTTGTTGACATCTATTTCTCGACCGGTGGTCTGGGGCAGGCTTATGTCGGCTCGGCCTTATCACGCGACTATGCCGTGCTGCTTGGGGTTACGATCCTCTATGGCGTTCTGACCGTTCTGGTAAACCTGCTGACCGATCTGGCCTATGCCTGGTTCGATCCGAAGATCCGCTACTGAGGGGCTGGATATGCTAGGAAAATCACAAAAAGCCGCGCATCTGGCCGAAGAAATCACCGATTATACAGCCGTTCAGGGGCGTTCGCTCTGGCAGGATGCGCGAATGCGCTTTGTACGAAACAAAGCGGCAATGGCCAGCGTGTTCATTCTGCTGCTTATCGTGTTGTTCACGATAATTGGCCCGTATTTTGCGGTCTGGAGCAATGAAGAGATCGACTGGAATGTCATGGGCGATGTCCGGGGCATGGGAATGCCGTCGATGGAAACGGGTCACTATTTCGGTGTCGATGATTTGGGGCGCGATTTGTACAGCCGCGTCATTCAGGCAACCACGACGTCCCTGCTTGTGGGGTTGATCGGGGCGGCGACCGCTTTGATCGTTGGTACGTGTTACGGCATTACTGCCGGGTATTTTGGCGGGCGGACGGATGGCGCGATGATGCGTTTTGTCGACATCCTTTTGGCTATCCCGACAACTCTGATCATCATTCTTCTGCTGGTTGTTGCCGGGCGATCCTTCTTCACGCTTTTCATCGCACTGGGCGCGGTTGGTTGGCTGACCATGTCACGTATCGTGCGCGGGCAGACGCTTGCCCTGAAGAACCGCGAATTCATCGAGGCCGCCCGAGCGGCGGGCGTCAGTGAATTTACGATCATGTATCGCCATATCCTGCCCAATCTGCTGGGTGTCGTGATCGTCTATGCCTCGCTTCTGGTTCCCGAGATGATCCTGACTGAAAGCTTCATCTCATTCCTGGGTCTGGGGATTTCCGAACCCTACACGTCACTGGGAAGACTGATCGCAGAAGGGGCGGGAACCATGGGCTATGGAACGCTGTGGCAATTGATGTTCCCGCTGACATTCTATGTCGCCATTATCATCACGATGTTCTTCATCGGCGATGGTTTGCGTGACGCTTTGGACCCGAAGGACCGCTGATATGAGTCTGTTTTCAGTAAAGAACCTGAGCGTCCGATTTGACACCCCCGATGGTGTCGTTGAGGCGGTCAAAGACATCAGTTTTGATATCAATCCGGGCGAATGCCTTGGTATCGTCGGTGAAAGTGGATCCGGCAAAAGCCAGACCTTCATGGCGGCAATGGGTTTGCTGCCCCCTGCCGGACATGCCAGCGGGTCAGCCAAGCTGAACGGTCAGGAGATTTTGAACCTGCCAGTGAACAAGCTGAACCAGATTCGCGGCGACGATGTCGGCATGATCTTTCAGGATCCTCTGACTGCATTAACGCCACATCTGAAGATTGGGCAACAGATGCGTGAAGTGCTGCAGGTCCACGAGGGCCTGAAGGGGTCAGCCGCGCGCGCGCGCTGTCTGGAGTGGTTGGACAGGGTGCGCATTCCCGAAGCGGACCGCCGTCTGGACCAGTTCCCGCACGAATTATCCGGTGGAATGCGACAGCGTGTGATGATTGCGATGTCGATGCTGTGCAGTCCCAAACTGCTTATTGCGGACGAGCCGACGACGGCGCTGGATGTTACGGTTCAGGCAGACATCCTTGATCTGATGGTTCATCTGCAAAAGGATGAAGGCACTGCAATTGCACTGATCACACATGACATGGGCGTCGTTGCGCGCATGTGCGACCGGGTTCAGGTCATGCGGATGGGCGAATTCGTCGAAGACGGTGAAACACGCGGGCTGTTCCGAAATCCGCAACACGAATACACGCGGGCCTTGCTGGAGGCGATGCCCCGGATTGATGCCGGCGACGCGCCGCGCGCTTTGGAAAAGGCCGAAGAACCCCTTCTCAAGGTCGATGACGTCAAAGTTCATTTCCCCATTCATGTCTCTGGCGGGTTGTTCGGGCGCAAGGTTCCGCTGAAGGCTGTCGATGGTGTCAGTTTTGATATTCGCAAGGGCGAAACTCTGGGTGTCGTGGGCGAATCCGGTTGCGGAAAATCGACACTGGCGCGCGCGGTCTTGCAACTGATCGAACCCAGCGCGGGGGGCGTCAGTTGGTTGGGCCATCCGATCGTCGGCTTGAAGCGGTCCGAGTTGAACAAGTACCGCAAGGACTTGCAGATCGTGTTCCAAGACCCTCTGGCCAGTCTTGATCCACGCATGACCATTTCAGCGTCGATTGCTGAACCGCTGAAAACCTACCGCCCCGATCTTACGGACCGGGAACGCAAACAGATGGTCGCCGCGATGATGGAGCGGGTCGGGCTGCAAGCGAACATGATCAACCGTTACCCGCACGAGCTGTCCGGAGGGCAGAACCAGCGCGTCGGCATTGCGCGGGCGATGATCAACAAGCCCAGGCTGATTATCTGCGACGAGGCGGTTTCAGCTCTCGACGTTTCCATTCAGGCGCAGATTGTCGAGCTGCTAAAGGAACTTCAGCAGGAATTTGGCCTGTCGATGATCTTCATCAGCCATGACTTGTCGGTTGTGCGTGCGGTATCGAACCGGATCATGGTTCTGTATCTCGGGCGAATTGTGGAAATGGGTGACGGTGAGGTGATCTGCTCGGAACCGATCCACCCTTATACTCAATCGCTGATTTCGGCCGTGCCGATACCGGACCCGGATGTAGAGCGGACGCGGCAGCGCCTCAAACTGCCGGGTGAGCTGCCATCGCCGCTGGATCCCAAAGCCGCGTTGCGTTTCTTGCCCAGTCGGCTGGTCAACGGTCACAGTGATTATGTTCCAAAGCTGCAGGAGGTCGCACCAGACCATTTTGTAGCGGAACACGACACACTGGATTCCATCATGGCCAATAGCTGAGAGAAGGGTCTGCTGCAGGTTTTCGGTGCTTGAAGCATGCGCCGAAAACCTGCGCAGGGACTGTACGAAGAAACCGTAGCGTGTGGTGGGGCTTAACGCTCGGGAATGAAAGACAATCCTGACACAAGCTGTCGCAGGCCAAGAGCTGCTCCGGCAAAGATCGCCGCAAAGGTTATGGGCGCGCTATAGGCCAGCAGAGAAAAAGCGGAGATGCCTTGTCCGACACTGCATCCAACCGCAATTATTGCTCCGGGCCCCATTATCGCCGCCCCCAGCATCTGCCGCTTAAGCTCACGTGGATCTTCGCAGGCTTCCCAGCGGAAATGACCTTTTGACCATGACCCGAGGAAAGCACCAATCAAAACCCCTGTAACCGAACCGACCGCAAACGAGAGCGTGTTGCCTGAGGCGGTCATGAGATAGAACACGGTATCACCCAAAGGCGCGGCAAACGTGTGTGTTTGCAAGGTCTCACCTTCAAACCCGTGTGTGGCCACCCAATTGGTGCCAAGCCAGCCTGAAACGACTGCTAATCCGACCGCCGCACCCCATAAAACCTGCGCAGGTGATTTGCGAAACCGATCATTTGTCAGGGAAAATACTACTATGGCCGAGCCGACAAGCGTTCCTGTAACCCATGCCGGTATCGACGTCAGCCGTTCGGCAAGGAAGCTGACGCTTTGAGGATTGCCGAGATCCATGGCTTCGGGAAAAAGCCAGATCCTGACATAGGCCAGAGGGCCGGACATGACCACATATGCGGAAAGGCCCACGATCAGGACAATGACGAATGACCGAAGGTCGCCGCCGCCAAGGCGTGCAAGCGCGCCATAGCCACAGTTTCCGCTGATGGCCATGCCATATCCGAACATCAATCCGCCAATGACCGATCCGATCGGATTCCATGTCTGCGCAATATAGGTCGTGCTGAACGGATTAATCCACCCTAACGCCATGCCCAAATGGCTGCCGACAATCGCAACACCTATCGCAACGGCCCACATACGCAGGCGCCGGTCGTCATTTGCATAAAGATAATCTTCAATCGCACCCAAGGTGCAGAACCGCCCAATGCGCGCGGCAAGACCAAGTACAATGCCGCCAACCAGACCGATCAGCGCAACTGTATTGGCGTCTCCCAGAAGTTCGAACATGGCCAGTCTCCTCCCAAAGCTGGCGGTGTTTCTCGCGGGCTTCTATTTGTCCCGACAGAAAAGATTGTAGACGACTTCCAGAATCTGAGTCGACCGGTCGTCCGCCAATCTGTAGTAGATCGTTTTGCCTTCGCGTCGTGTCTTGACCAGCCCTTCAAAGCGCAAGCGGGACAATTGTTGGGAAACGGCAGCCTGTCTGGCCGACAACATTTCCTCCATCTGCGTGACGGATTTTTCCCCTGATGACAAATAGCACAGAATCATCAGCCGCCCCTCATGGCTGATCGCCTTGAGGAAATTGGACGCCGTCTGGGCGTTATCCATCATCCTGTCCAAGTCCTCGTTGCACATGTCCTTGGTGAACACGGGCAGTTTCGACGGTTTGTCCAACACGATCATCTCGCTTTCGTGGCTTCACGTATTCAAAACAGTATATGTAAATCCCGAGGATTTAACCAGAGCTCTCGATCTTAACTCCGGCGTCACGTAGTAAAACACCCAATAGTCCCCAGAAAAAGTCTTCGCCAGGATAACCCTCAATCCGGCCGATCTCTTGACCGTCCTCCAGCAATACAAAGGTCGGCGTATAGAAAAGCGGCCGATCCAGGGTAATCCCTTCGGGTGTGGTTGCGTGGATGTCCGTTCGTTGCAGTGGGGCAGCTTTTCCTTCCGCTGTCAGCGGGTAGATCTCGGAAATTTCGGCGTCCCAGCGGGCGCACCACATACACCCGTCTTCTTCGGCCATCAGCAACACCATTTCGGCCCGAGACGCGGCAGGCCAGATCAACAATGTGATGACGACCAATGTTTGAATTACGTGACGCATCAAAAGCTCCGATTGACCTGGGTGGTACATCTTTATTATTTTGAATGTGTGAATAGTAACCTGTCTGGACGGATTTGACCATGCTCGACATCACGGTTGCAGGGGCTCTGATCGCGGGGCTTTTGTCGTTCCTGTCCCCCTGCATTCTGCCCATTGTCCCTTTCTACCTCAGCTATCTTGCAGGCGTCGGGATGGAGCAGATTTCGGCCGGTTCGACGATCACCCCGGATGTTCGCCGCCGGGCGACCCTGTCAGCGATTGCTTTTGCTGCAGGGATCATCACGGTCTTCATGGCGCTTGGGGCCACGGCGTCGATCTTTGGTCAGCTGGTTCGCGCGTATTTCGACATTCTGCGATGGATCGCTGCGCTCATCATCATCGCGATGGGCCTGCATTTTCTGGGTCTTTTCCGCATCGGTTTCCTGTATCGACAGTTTCGTGCAGATATCGGCGAGACGACAAATGTAAGCGTGATCGGGGCATATGTTCTGGGGCTGGCTTTTGCCTTTGGCTGGACGCCTTGCGTCGGGCCGGTTCTGGCGGCGATCCTGTTCACGGCGGCCGGAACCGAGACCGCCTGGCGTGGCGCCGTGCTTTTGTTCGTCTATGGGGTTGGCATGACAGCGCCGTTTGTTCTGGCAGCCTTTCTGGTTCGGCCCTTCATGCAATGGATGGCACGTTTCCGGAAACATCTGGGAATGATTGAAAAGGCGATGGGTGTCTTACTGATTCTTTTTGGCATCCTGATCGCGACCAATTCCATAAATCTAATCGCACAATGGATGCTGGATCACATGCCTTGGCTGGCGGCCATTGGCTAATTCGGGAGAACACCATGAAACGGATAGTATTGTTCTTGATTGCAGGGCTGTTTGCTGGGGCGGTTTCCGCGGCTGAACTGGGGGATGACGGTCTGCATAAAACGCCGTGGATGCGGGACACGTTCAAAGACCTTCGTGAAGACCTTGAAGAGGCGACGGGGGAAGGCAAGCGGCTGGTTCTGTTCATTGAACAACAGGGCTGCATCTACTGCAAAAAGATGCATGAAGAGGTTTTCCCCCAACCCGACCTGTCTGCGTATATCGAGGAAAACTTCTTTGTCGTTCAGCTGGACTTACACGGAAGTACGATGGCCATCGATTTTGACGGAGAAGAAGCCGAGCAAAGATCACTGATGCGCAAATGGGGGATTCTGTTCACCCCTACATTGGTTTTCTTACCGGAGGACGTGTCAGAGGATGCCACAGCAATCGAAGCGGCCGTTGCGGTCATGCCCGGGGCGTTCTCGAAGGGAACGACCCTCGATCTTTTTACCTGGGTCAATGAAAAACGGTACGAGCTTGATAACGGGGAAGATTTTCAACGGTATCACGCGCGCCGCATTCAAGAGAGAAACAATGTTTCGCAAGATTGACGTGTTGCAATATAAATAAAAAAATTCATTAAGATGAATTTAATGTTGCGATGAACCCTGCCCGTCGACTACGGTACACAGAGGCTTTGGGTCGCAAAGCGCCATCGGCGCGGTAGCAAATGGGAGGGATCATGAAGCTGAGACACTTGACTTTGGCTTGTATCATAACAGGCAGTGCCGCCATCGCGGCAGAAACAGGACCAAAAGACGTACAGTTCGACGATTATGGTGCGATCGAGGCTTCATTGACCGGCGTCGCCGGCGATGCGGCAAACGGTGCGGTCATCGTGGGCGAGAAATCCAAGGGCAACTGTGTGGCCTGTCATCAGGTCACGGCTTTGGCGGATATTCCGTTCCATGGCGAAGTCGGTCCGCTGCTGGATGGGGCCGGGGATCGGTGGTCCGAGGCGGAGCTTCGAGGACTGGTCGCAAATGCCAAGATGACGTTTGACGGAACGGTCATGCCGGCTTTCTACAAGGATGACGGCTATATCCGCCCGGGCGACGCCTATACGGGCAAAGCCCCGTCAGGGCCTTTGACGTCAATCCTGACTGCTCAGGAAATCGAGGATGTCGTCGCGTTCCTCGCAACCCTAAAAGAACAATAATCACGCTTTCAGGCGTGAATTCGTGAGGATCCAAAGGAGATTGAAAATGGAATTTTCTCGTCGCGAGACTCTGGCTCTTGGTCTGGGCGCTGCGGTCCTGACCCTGATGCCGTTCCGCGCAAATGCGGCTGCAGAAGACGCGATAGCCGCGTTTACGGGCGGTGCAGACATGGCTGACGGCGGTGTGACACTGACGGCGCCGGAAATTGCCGAGAACGGAAACACCGTTCCGATCGAAGTCAGCGCGCCGGGTGCGGCTGCGATCCTGATCGTAGCGGCCGGAAACCCCGAGCCCGGCGTTGCCACGTTCAACTTTGGCCCGCTGGCTGCTGCACAGGCGGCTTCGACCCGCATTCGTCTTGCAGGAACGCAAGATGTCATTGCTGTGGCCAAAATGGCTGATGGCAGCTTTGCCAAGGCCTCGGCAACCGTAAAAGTGACAATTGGCGGCTGCGGCGGCTGATCGCCACGCGCCCTGAAGAACAGGAGAACAACCAATGGCATCCGGTGTAAAACCCCGCGTCAAGGTTCCAAAAACAGCCGCTGCTGGCGAAGCAATCACGATCAAAACACTGATCAGCCACAATATGGAAAGTGGCCAGCGTAAGGATAAGGAAGGCAACGTCATTCCGCGCTCGATCATCAATCGGTTCACCTGCGAGTTTAACGGAGAGCTGGTGATAGACGTGACGATGGAGCCGGCGATTTCGACAAACCCGTACTTTCAGTTCGATGCAACCGTGCCTGAAGCCGGGGAATTCGTTTTCACGTGGTATGACGATGACGGGTCCGTTTACGACACAAAAAAACCGATCGAGATCGCCTGACGGCTCGACCGTAACGGCAGATCAGCGCCGGAGGTTAAAACCTGCGCTGATCACCCAAGGGAGGAACGCAATGAATAAAAAAGCACTCACGGCGATCGCGGCAGTTCTGGCTTTCCCGGTTTCAGTGGCAGCTGGACCTGACGAAGACAAGCTGGTGATCAACGAAGAACTGGAAATGGTTTCGGTGACCGAGGCCCCGGCCCATGTCGAGAACTTCGATACGATCTATTCGGGGTGGCATTTCAGGACCGATGAAACGCAGGCGTTGCAGATCGACGATTTCGACAACCCGGCTATGATATTTGTCGACCAGGCCGCTGATCTTTATGAGGCTGTCGATGGCGCGGCTGGCAAAAGTTGCTCTTCGTGCCACGATGATGTGGAAAGCTTCAAAGGGCTGCAAGCGTCCATGCCGAAGGTCGATGCGGAAACCGGCAAGCTGGTTGTGATGGAAGATCTGATCAACAAGTGCCGTACGGAACGCATGGAAGCAGATGCGTGGAAATGGTCTGGTGCCGATATGCAGGGCATGGTCGCGCTGATTGCCTTTCAGTCACGAGGGCTGCCCATGAATGTCGCCATTGATGGCGATGCTGCCCCATATTGGGAGCAGGGCAAGGAAATGTACTACACCCGATATGGTCAGCTGGAGCTGAGCTGCGCCAACTGTCACGAAGACAACTGGGGCAACATGATCCGGGCCGACCATCTGAGCCAGGGGATGGTCAACGGTTTCCCGACTTATCGTCTGAAACAGGCCAAGCTGATCTCGCGCCACAACCGTTTCCGCGGCTGTATTCGTGATACACGCGCTGAAACATTTGCTGAAGGTTCGGACGAATTCCGGGCACTGGAGCTTTATGTAGCATCGCGCGGCAACGGGCTTTCGGTCGAAACGCCGGCCGTGCGTCAGTAACAAAGAACCCGCGCCGGGATTTCCGGGCGCGGGTTTTTCATTTCTACTACATTCACACATTTATATGTGAAACAGGAAAGCCGACAAATGATATCGCGACGTGATTTTCTACAGGTCTCCATGGCGGCCTCAGCGCTGTACGGGGCATCCGGTTTCGGGAACTGGGCAAGGCTGGCGGCCCAGCAAAGCCTGACCCAGGACCAGTTGCTGGAATTTGAGACCTTCGGAAATATCAGCCTGATTCATATCACCGATATCCACGCGCAGCTTAAACCGATCTACTTCCGCGAGCCCGAGGTCAATCTGGGCATCGGAGACGCGCGCGGGCAAATGCCGCATGTGACGGGGGCCGCGTTTCGCAAGGCTTACGGGATCGAAGATGGCAGCCCGTCTGCCTATGCGCTGACCTACAACGACTTTGCTGCATTGGCGAAGACGTATGGCCGCGTCGGAGGGCTTGACCGGGTCTCGACCGTTATCAACGCCATCCGTGCCGACCGACCAGATGCGCTGTTGCTGGATGGGGGCGACACCTGGCATGGCTCGTATACCTGCTATCAGACAGCGGGTCAGGACATGGTCAATGTGATGAATGCACTCAAGCCCGATGCGATGACATTCCATTGGGAGTTCACGTTGGGCAGCGAGCGGGTCAACGAGATCGTTGAAGGTTTGCCTTTTGCGGCGCTGGGTCAGAATATCTTTGACGCGGAATGGGATGAACCTGCGGAGCTTTTCAAGCCCTACAAGTTCTTCGAACGCGGCGGGGCCAAGGTTGCCGTCATCGGACAGGCTTTCCCCTATATGCCAATTGCCAACCCCAGTTGGATGTTCCCGGAATACTCGTTCGGGATCCGGGATGAGAACATGCAGGCCATGGTGGACGAGGTGCGCGACGCAGGTGCCGATGTGGTCGTCGTCCTCAGCCATAACGGCTTTGACGTGGACAAAAAGATGGCGAGCCGCGTTCAGGGGATTGATGTAATCCTGAGCGGTCACACCCATGACGCTTTGCCTGAACCGGTTCTAGTCGAAAAGACGCATATCATCGCGTCTGGCTCGAACGGCAAATTCGTCAGCCGCGTTGATCTGGACGTGCGGGATGGCCAGATGATGGGGCTGAAGCACAAGCTGATCCCGATCTTTTCAGACGTCATCGCGCCTGATCCGGCAATCACTGCCCTGATCAACGAACAGCGCGCACCATATGATGCGGCACTAAGCGAAGTGATCGGCAAGACGGACTCGCTGCTGTATCGGCGCGGAAACTTCAATGGCACGTGGGACGATCTGATCTGCGATGCACTGATCAGCGAGCGCGAGGCGGACATTGCCATGTCGCCGGGTGTGCGCTGGGGTCCGTCGATCCTACCCGGTCAGGAGATCACGCGTGAGGATATCTGGAATGTTACTTCGATGTCCTATCCGAATGCGTATCGTACGGAAATGACGGGTGAATTCATTCACGTGATCCTCGAGGATGTTGGCGACAACCTGTTCAACCCCGATCCCTATTACCAGCAGGGTGGCGACATGGTGCGTGTCGGCGGCCTTGGATACCGTATCGATGTCACCAAACCGCAAGGGCAGCGGATCAGCGACATGACCCTGCTCAAGACAGGTGAGGCGATTGATCCGGCGAAATCCTATGTTGTGGCCGGTTGGGCCAGCGTCAACGAGGGCACCGAAGGCCCGCCCATCTGGGATGTCGTCGAAAACCACATTCGTAATCAGGGCACCGTCACCGTCGAGCCGAATACATCGGTCGAGGTGATCGGAGCCTGACAGCGCGAACCGAATGTCAAACATTGAATACAAGATTTGCTGATCGAATGACGGAGGCAAACAAAATGAGCGAGAATCCAAGGGCAAAAGCCCCATCGCGTCGCCAGTTTCTAAGCGGTGCTGCCGCGGTTGGCGTAGGTGCGGTCGGTGCCTCAGCGGCGCGCGCCGCAGGCCCTGACCCGCTGATCACTCAGGTTCAGGAATGGGCACAGGCAACGGGCGAAGGTGTAGATGCAACCCCCTACGGCCTGCCAATCCAATTCGAGAGTGATGTCGTACGGCGCAACGTCGAGTGGTTGACCGCAGACACAATCAGTTCGATCAATTTCACGCCGATCCACGCGCTGGACGGCACGATCACCCCGCAGGGATGCGCATTCGAGCGGCACCATTCGGGTGCGATCGAACTGAGCAAGGCGGACTACCGTCTGATGATCAACGGTCTGGTCGAAACTCCGCTGATATTCACATATGAAGATCTGGAACGTTTCCCGCGTGAAAACCGTATCTATTTCTGCGAATGCGCTGCCAATACCGGTATGGAATGGGCTGGTGCGCAGCTCAACGGCGCGCAGTTCACGCACGGAATGATCCACAACATGGAATATTCCGGTGTTCCGCTGCGCACCCTGCTGGAAGAGGCGGGGGTAAAGACTGACGGCAAATGGGTTTACGTCGAAGGCGCGGATGCTTCCTCGAACGGCCGCTCGATCCCGCTGGAAAAGGCGATGGACGACGTACTTGTAGCATTCAAAGCCAATGGCGAGGCTTTGCGCAAAGAACACGGATATCCCGTTCGTCTTGTCGTTCCCGGCTGGGAAGGCAACATGTGGGTCAAGTGGCTGCGCCGGGTCGAGGTCACCGAGATGGCTATCGAAAGCCGCGAAGAGACATCCAAGTATACGGATACTCTCGAAAACGGAACATCACGCAAGTGGACATGGGTCATGGACGCCAAATCGGTCGTCACATCGCCCAGCCCGCAAGCGCCGATAACCCATGGCCCCGGGCCGTTGGTGATCACCGGGTTGGCCTGGTCCGGGCGGGGCTCGATTACCGGCGTCGACGTGTCGGTGGATGGTGGCAAGAACTGGGTTCCGGCCCGTCTGGCGGCGCCCGGAACAGACAAGGCGCTGACCCGGTTTTATCTGGACCATAACTGGGACGGTTCAGAGATGCTGTTGCAGGCCCGCGCCAAGGATTCGACCGGTTACGTCCAACCCAGCAAAGCTCAGCTGCGGGATGTGCGAGGCGAGAACTCGATCTACCACAACAATTGTATCCAGACCTGGTGGCTCAAGGAAAATGGAGAGGCGGAAAATGTCGAAGTATCGTAAGCTATTGGCCGCCTCGGCCCTTGGGTTGTGCGTAGCGGTTCCGGCCCATGCAGACAAGCTAGGGCTTGGGCGCCCTGCGTTGCCCGAAGAAATCGCGGCATGGGACCACGACGTTGCACCTGACGGAACCGGATTGCCCGAAGGTTCCGGCGACGTGTTCACCGGTGAAGAGGTCTTTGCCGAAAGGTGCGCGATCTGTCATGGCGATTTTGCTGAAGGTGTGGACAACTGGCCGAAACTGGCGGGCGGCGAGGGCACGCTTGCAGATAAAGACCCGCTGAAAACAGTGGGCTCTTACTGGCCGCACCTTTCGACGGTATGGGATTATGTGAACCGTTCGATGCCGTTTGGAGACGCACAAACGCTGGAGCCTGACGAAGTTTACGCGATTGTCGCTTATATACTGTATTCCAACGACATCGTTGATGATGAGTTCACGCTGTCGCACGAAAATTTCCATGAAGTGGAAATGCCGAATGCCGGGGGTTTCATCGTGGATGACCGCGAAGCGGCCGAGGCGCATTTCTGGACGGATGAGCCATGCATGACGGATTGCAAAGAAGGCGTGGAAATCACCAAGCGCGCCGCCGTTCTGGATGTAACGCCTGACGAAGCCGGGGCTGACAGTCCGGACCAGGCGGCTGTTTCCGAAGAAGCATCCGTCGAAGTCGATGAACCTGCTGAGGACATAGCGGCACTTGATCCTGAGATGATCGAAAATGGCGAAAAAGTTTTCAAGAAGTGCAAGTCCTGCCATCAGGTCGGGGACGGGGCCAAGCATCGCACCGGTCCGGCACTGAACGGTGTCGCCGGTGCCAATGCGGCTGGTGCCGAAGGCTTTAAGTACTCTCAGGCGATGAAAGCTGCTGCCGAGGATGGGTTGGTTTGGACAGATGAAGAAATGGCTGCATTTCTGGCCAAACCCAAAGCCTATATGAAGGGGACACGTATGTCCTTTGCCGGCCTCAAGAAACAGGATGATATCGACGCTGTCATTGTTTACCTTAAGTCGTTCGGAAGCTGATCATGTGGCGGCGGTGGGCAACAGGTGTCATGTTTGCTGCGAGTATCCTGGCAACCGCTGCCGCCGCGACTGAGGACCTTGGCGATGCAGCAGCTGGCAAACTTGTGTTTGCCCAATGCGAAGGATGTCATCAGGTCGGCGCGGGCGCTGAAAACAGGATCGGTCCGCACCTGAATGGTATTTTTGGCCGCCGGGCCGCCGGGCTTGAGGAGTTCACCTATTCCAAAAGCCTGATCCGTGCGGGTACCTCGGGTCTGGAATGGCATGCCGACACATTGTCGGCTTACATTGAAAACCCCCGCGCATTCGCATCCGGCACCAGAATGAGCTTTCGCGGGCTCGAGAACCCGGAAGACCGGGCCAATGTAATTGCCTATTTGCGTGTGTTTTCCGACAACCCGCAAGACATCCCCGAAGCCGACCCAACGGCAAAGGGAACGGACCATTCCGTCAACCCCGAAATCCTCGCGATTCAGGGCGATCCCGAATATGGCGAATACCTGAGCAGCGAATGCACGACGTGCCACCAGATAGAGGGTGGCGATGATGGGATTCCTTCGATCGTTTACTGGCCCGACCAGGATTTTGTTGTCGCCATGCACGCCTACAAGGACAAGCAGCGGCCCCATCCCGTCATGCAGATGATCGCGGGCCGCCTGAGCAGTGATGAGATCGCGGCATTGGCCGCTTACTTCAACAACCCACAGTGACAATGCCTAAGGGGAGGAAACGCGATGACACTCGACAGACGGACATTTCTGGGAACCGCAGGGGTACTTGCTGCCGGGCTGTCGGCCCCGATGGTGCTGGCGCAGGGCAAGCCCCGTGTCGTGGTGATCGGGGGCGGGGCAGGCGGCGCAACCGCGGCGCGCTATATCGCCAAAGACAGCAAGGGTGAGATTGATGTCATTCTGATCGAGCCGTCCAAAACATATTACACCTGTTTTTTCTCGAACCTGTATCTGGGCGGGTTTCAAGAGCTTTCGGACATTGCGCACAGCTATGGCACGCTTGCCGCAAAATACGGTATCAACGTGGTTCACGATTGGGCCGTGGGTGTCGACCGCGACGCCAAAACTGTCTCATTGGCGGGTGGCGGATCTATTCCTTATGACAAATTGATCCTGAGCCCGGGTATCGACTTTGTCGATGGCGCGGTCGAGGGGTGGGATGTAACTGCACAGAACAAGATGCCGCATGCGTATAAGGCGGGCTCTCAAACCGAGCTGTTGAAGGCGCAGGTTATGGCGATGCCCGAGGGTGGAACCTTTGCGATGGTCGCACCTCCGAACCCGTACCGTTGCCCGCCCGGACCTTATGAGCGGGTTTCGATGGTTGCGCATGTGCTGAAGGCGAACAATCCGACAGCGAAAATCATCATTGCTGATCCGAAGGCCAAATTCTCCAAGATGTCTTTGTTCCAGGAAGGTTGGGCCGACCATTACGAAGGCATGATCGACTGGATCGGAGAGGATTTTGGCGGCGGCAATGTATCGGTCAATCCGGATGCCATGACGGTGACCATCGACGGTGAAGAAACCAAGGTCGACGTCTGCAACGTGATCCCGGCCATGAAAGCCGGGCGCATTGCGGAAATGGCCGGTGTAACCGATGGCACCTGGGCACCGGTGAACGCGGTGGACATGTCATCGAAAGCTGACCCTGACATCTATGTTCTTGGTGATGCCAGCCAGCAAGGCGACATGCCGAAATCCGGTTTTTCGGCCAACAGCCAGGCGAAAGTCTGTGCCAATGCGGTTCGTGGCGCATTGACCGGATCAAAGATCTTCCCGGCCAAGTTTTCGAACACGTGCTGGTCTCTCATTGATACGGATGACGGGGTCAAGGTCGGTGCGACTTATGAGGCGACGCCTGAAAAGATTGCCAAGGTGGATGGCTTTATCAGCCAAACCGGCGAAGATTCCGACCTGAGAAAAGCAACCTACCAAGAGTCGCTGGGTTGGTATGCTGGTATCACATCGGACATGTTCGGCTAAGAAACGCCAAGGCTTTGACCGGTGTCAAAGCCTTGGCGGTGAAATCTGAAGAAATGTGGTTCAGGAGGAGGAACATCATCATGAAACACTTTATCGCATCAGCCGCACTTTCAGTTGTATTGGCAAACCCGGTTATTGCTGAGGAGGTCATTGCCGTTCCCTTTGACGGTAGCTTTGATGATGCAACCTTTGCCGTTGAATCAGCAATTGTTGGGCAGGGGCTGGTTATCGATTATGTGAGCCATGTTGGTGAGATGCTGAACCGGACGGGGGCGGATGTCGGCAGCGACAAGCAAATCTTCACAGCCGCTGAGATTTTTATCTTCTGTTCCGCAAAGCTCTCGCGCGAGATGATGGAGGCCGACCCGATGAATATCGGCTATTGCCCCTACGGAATATTCGTGGCCGAGGACGAAGGCGGTGTCAAAGTGGGCTACCGAAGCTATCCTGACGGACCGATGGAGAAAGTCGAAGCCCTGTTGGCCGGTATCGTAGAAGAAGCCGTTGGAAACTGACATGGACTACCAACAGTATTTTCGTGACCAGTTGAGGCAATTGCAGGACGAAGGAAATTACCGGGTCTTCGCCGAGCTTGAGCGTCATTGCGGAGCATTTCCAACTGCACACAACCACGCAGAAAACGGACCTGAGAAAGTCACAGTCTGGTGCTCGAACGATTATCTGGGAATGGGTCAGCATCCAAAGGTTCTGGCAGCCATGCACCGGGCGATTGATAGCTGCGGCGCAGGGGCTGGCGGGACCCGGAATATTTCGGGGACCGCGCATGAGCATGTTCTGCTTGAGCGCGAGCTTGCAGATCTGCATGGCAAGGAAGCAGCGCTGCTATTCACGTCCGGGTATGTTTCAAATTGGGCTGCTTTGGGAACTCTGGCCTCTCGAATTCCCGGTATCACGGTTCTGTCCGACGAATTGAACCACGCGTCGATGATCGAGGGTATCCGCCACAGTCGTTGCGCAAAGCGGGTCTGGAAGCATAACGATTTGAAGGACCTTGAACGACATCTCATGAACCTGCCGTCCAACTCGCCAAAACTGATCGCGTTTGAAAGTGTGTACTCGATGGATGGCGATATAGCACCAATCGCCGAAATCTGCGATCTGGCGGATCGGTACGGCGCGATGACCTATCTGGACGAGGTTCATGCAGTAGGGCTGTATGGGCCGCGTGGTGGTGGCATCGCCGAACGCGAAGGGTTGATGGATCGCCTGACGGTCATCGAAGGCACGTTGGGCAAAGCGTTCGGCGTGGTTGGTGGATACATCGCGGCGTCAAAGGAACTTGTCGACTTTGTCCGTTCTTTTGCCAGCGGATTTATCTTTACCACCGCATTGCCCCCGGCCGTCGCCGCTGGTGCCGCAGCATCCGTACGGCACCTCAAGCAAAGCAATGAGGAGAGGTTTCTGCATCAGCAACGCGTATTCGAGGTTCGAGGCCGGCTGGACGCTTTGGGCATACCGCACACACCCAACCCAAGCCACATAATCCCGGTCATGGTCGGCGATCCGGTTAAGTGCCGCTTTATCTCAGATGTCTTGATGCGCGACTATGGGATTTATATCCAGCCGATAAACTATCCCACTGTCCCGAAAGGCACCGAACGTCTTCGGATTACGCCTTCACCTGTACATTCGTCAGAAGATGTAACCCTGTTGGTCGAGGCATTGGGTGCGTTGTGGACACAGTGCCAGCTTGCGCGCAAACCGATGGCCGCACAGTGAGAACTTGACGGAAGGCAAAGACGGACACGTAAAGAGGTGAGAGTTTTTGTCTATGGAACGCCTCATCGATCTGCTGGGAGATTCGGGCACATTGGCCGTTGCCGGTTTGCTTGTTGGCATCCTGTTCGGAGTCACCGCTCAGAAATCTCATTTCTGCTTGCGGGCATCCACTGTTGAAGTCGCCGAGGGCGAGCTTGGGCCACGTCTGGCCGTCTGGCTGATCGCATTCACGTCGGCGCTGATGCTGGTACAGGGGTTCGTCTCGATTGAATGGCTGGATTTGTCCGGGGCGCGTTCAATTGCGTCAACAGGCAGCCTGAGTGGGGCGGTGATCGGCGGTCTGATGTTTGGCGCCGGAATGATTTTGGCACGCGGATGCGCGTCGCGCCTGTTGGTGTTGGCCTCATGCGGCAACCTGCGGGCTATGGTGACGGGGCTGGTTCTGACATTGGTTGCGCAAGCGGCTTACACGGGTGTGCTCAGCCCCGCGCGCGAGGCGCTGTCCGGTCTTTGGACGATCACAGGTGGCAATGCGCGCGACCTTTCGGCACTACTTGGTTTTTCGCCTATCGCATACACAGTCTTTGCCGCAGGGACCTTTGTTCTGGCCGTTGCCTTTGCAGTGCGCCAGCAGGTGACAATGACAAGGATTGTCACGGCCGCCGGAGTTGGTGTCGCAGTGGCGCTTGGCTGGTTGATGACATTTGCGATTGCACAAGCCTCCTTCGAAGTCGTGCCGGTGTCTTCGGTCACGTTCACCGGCCCGGCAACGGACACATTGATGGCGCTGGTGGCCGAGCGGAACATTGCGCTGTCCTTTGGCATTGGTCTGGTTCCGGGCGTTGCAATTGGCGCCGCTGTTTCTGCAGTTCTTTCCGGCGAGTGGAAAATCGAACAGTTCGGCCCGGATACTCCGATGGAGCGTTACCTTGTCGGGGCCGTCTTGATGGGCTTTGGTGCAATGTTGGCAGGTGGCTGCGCCGTTGGTGCCGGATTGTCCGGGGGATCGGCCTTGTCGCTGACTGCGTGGCTTGCCGTCTTCTCGATGTGGGTCGGGGCCGTCGCCACCCATCGGATGATGATGCGAATGCCTGTTCTTCGGCGGTCCTGACTTATTCGAATTCCATCTGTTCGTAGACACGACCGGCGTTTTTTGTGGCCAGTTCTTCGAACGTGTCCAAATGGGCATAAGGGCTTTGGTCGACGTAATAGGCCTCGGCCAGATCCCCGCCAGCATCCATATGTTCCTGGATCTTTGCGCGCAGGTAGACAAGATAGTCGCGTGTATACCGGCGCACCTGATCCATGTTCGTAGGATGACCGTGCCCGGGGATCACATATGTGGCTTCCAGTGCCTCGAACTCGTTGTCCCAGGTCTCAAGCCAATCTGCGGTGTAGGTGTCCTGAAAGATTGGCAGCATACGTTCGTGAAATGCCATGTCACCAGCGATGACAAGGCTTTGATTGGGCAACCAGATCGAAATGTCGCCGGGGCTGTGCGCAGGTCCAAGATGTTTGGCCTCGATGCGAAAATCGCCGAGTTCGACAACGTATTCATCGTCAAACGTTTCTGTCGGACCGGCCAAAAACGTTCCTTTTGCCTTGTCCTTGTTATATGCCTGCATCCCTTCAAGGATTTGTGGCCCATATTCTTCGAATTCAGCCGCAGCATCTGAATGAGCGACGATGGGCACCCCAAGTTCCGACCAGTAGGCATTCCCCAGCATAGCGTGCCCCTGACCGTTTTCGTTAAAGATAAGCTTCACGGGCTGATCCGTGAGCGCTTGAATCTCCTTATGAAGCGCTTCGGCAAGCACATAGGCCGCGCCACCGTTGATGACGACAACGCCCTCTCCGGTCACGATGAAGCTGAGGTTGTTGTTGTGGCCCGAATTCTCATAGGTCGGGGGTGCGGTTGCACCGATGGCGGAAAAGACGCCGGGAATAAATTCGACAGGTTTCGAGTAAAGAACGCTCTGCGGGTACTGGTCTGCAATATCCTCACTGGCCCAGGTTTGCGTGGCCAGGGTACAGGCAATCAACAAAGCGCGCATCATGCAGGCTCTCCAATAAATCGATAGGTCGAACCGGCCTTTTCGACACGGCCAATTCCGCCATTTGGCAAATGGAATCCAATAATCTTCATTTGGGTATGAGAAATCTGATCCAGCAGCGATTTCCTGGTATTTGCCGCGGCGTCAGGGTCCTGATCCGTACCGCTCAGCCAGTCTGGACGCTCGAACGCGACGTGTGGATTGCCGAGCGCATCGCCCACGACCATCACCGCGTCACCGCCTTTGCGAATTTCGAAGGCCATGTGTCCGGGTGTGTGCCCGAAACTAGCGCGTGCTGCGATACCGGGAAGGATTTCCTGCCCATCATCAAAGAATGCAACCATGTCTTCGATGGCTTCCATGCGCCGCTTTGCGCCCACCGCGAATGCCGTGCGGTCGGCTCCTATCGTGTCAACGGTTGCAGGGTTCCACCAATAATCCCATTCCTTGCGGCTAAAATGATATCTGGCATTGGGAAAGAGAGGATCTCCGAAGTCGTCCAGCACACCCCAGATGTGATCCGGATGAGCATGGGTGAAAACTACTTGCGTGACCTCATCCGGAGACAACCCGACGGTGTCCAGAGTTTCCGGAAGTTTGCCAGCGGTTTGCATGAAGTCTGGCCCGGCCCCGACGTCGAACAGTATGGTATTCTGGTCATCGCGATAGAGCACAATGTTGCACTCGGGCTCGTAGCTGGTCAGATCTGCCTGATAGCGGTTCAGAAGTTCTGTCAGCTCTGCCTCGGGCATTGCCCCAAAGACCATTTCGGGCGGCAATGACAGATACCCATCTGACAAAGTTGATATCCTTGCCGATTGGCCAAGTGTCATTTCCGCAACCGCAAAGCTGGGTCGCAGGCAGAGCGCCGCCAGACATGCGCCTTGGGACAGGAAGGTCCGCCGGGAGAAATTTGGGTCTCTGCTCATACAAAATCAATAAGATGAATGTTTATATTTGTAAATGATGAATGGCACGGGCGGCACATTCTCTCTGGGGCTTTTCACCACTTGCGTTGGAACGTTCGCAGCAAGGTGTCGCATATCTGGCCCTTCCCAAAGTACCTTTGACACGTCTTGGCGAAACAGATTTAGAAACGACTACCTGGAGCGGCGGTGAAAACCTGAGCATCGCGGCGCAGGACGTCTTTTTGCAGGTGCAGGGCACCCGCCACGACTTGCCGGAGATTTCAACGCCAAAAGACCCACCAATTCACTTTAGTTTTGACGTCACCCAGCCAGTGCATGCGGCAGGTGTTCAACCAGAGCCCGCTGCACGACCGCAAATCTTGGCGTGTGTGCGATGTCCTCAAGCGTCGCGACCCAAAGTGGAACCTCGATTCGGGGATCAATGTCGTTCAACCTATGAAGCCGGGGATCAGCGTCGCCTATAAACGCAGGTAAAAAAGCTCTCCCCACACCGGATGCAACCATCTGCTGAAGCACCAGAAAACTGTCTGCTCCGTTTGTCATGTCATCGGCGCGAACATGTTCAGCCAACCATTTGGCCGGGAGTGAACGGCTGAGAGCCCCATCAAGCCGAATCCATTTTTGGTCACGGGTACCGTCACTATAAACCCCAAAGTGCAACGTTCCTGCGCGCTCTCCGGTCAACCCTTCACCAAGTTGAACCGAAGGGCGGACAACTATATCCGCAGTTAACCTGGTCAGATCATGGTGACTGTTACCGCTGAGGATCGTCAGTTCGAGGCTGGGGTAGAGAGCGGAAATTGAGTTTAGTACCTGCGGCAGGACAAACTGGCAAAGGCTGTCCGTGGACGCGATACGCACATGACCCGCTGGCGAACGATTTGCGCCCACAACGGCGCGTTCTACCGAAAGCACGGCGTCTTCAACGCTTTCCATGGCGGACAGAATTGTTCTGGCTTCGGGAAGTACTGAATACCCTGACGGGTCTTTCCGAAAAACAACACAGCCATATCGGTGTTCGAAGGCGGCAACTCTGCGCAGGACGGTTGCATGTGCAACGCCCAGGGCTGTCGCCGCCGCATTCAACGAGCCGTGTTTGCTGACGGCGAGGGCATACCGAATATCGTCCCAATTGTCGTTGTTCATAAATGAACAGGAGAGGCCGAATAACAAACAATTACAAGAAAAATCGTTCAAGCTATCATATGGCACATTAAACAGGGAGCCACACCATGATTAAGAAGTCTTCGATCTTTGCGGCAGGTCTTTTGTCCTTGGCCGTAGTTGGAACTGCAATTGCTCAGGATAGCGAAAACCCGGCTGTAAAAGCGCGGACTTCGATTATGCAGCTTTACGCTTTCAACCTTGGCACGTTGGGCGCCATGGCCAAGGGAGAGGCAGAATATGATGCCGAAGCGGCTACGCGAGCCGCAAATAATATTGTCGTTGTGTCGCAGATCGACCAGTCCGCGATGTGGCCAGCCGGATCGGATAATGTGTCAGACCCGTCAACCCGCGCCTTGCCCGCTATTTGGGAAAACTTCGCAGATGTCGGGGCCAAAGGGCAGGCACTGGCCGATGCCGCTGTTGCGATGCAGGCTGCGGCAGGTCAGGATGTTGAAGCTCTGAAAGGGGCGATGGGCCAACTTGGCGGAGCCTGTTCGGCCTGTCACAAAGCATACAGAGCACCAGAAAATTAAAGGAGTATTGATCAGTGCGGCGCATTCTACTTTTCGCCGTTCTAGTCATGCTTATGGTCGGGTTGGCCGGTTTGCTGCTAACCCGGCCGCAAAGAGTTGATCCGGCACAGTTGGCCGGTCTGACCCCCGACGTGACCAGAGGGGCGTCTGTCTTCCATTCAGCAGGATGCGCCTCGTGCCACTCGGCCCCGGATGCCCGCGCGGAAGGAAAGCTTGTTCTAGCAGGCGGGCGCCGGTTTGAAACGGATTTCGGTACGTTTGTAGCTCCAAACATTTCCAGTGAACCAGACGTCGGAATTGGATCATGGTCCGCGTTGGATCTGGCCAATGCCCTGAAACACGGAACAGGACCAAAGGGACAACATTATTACCCGGCCTTTCCCTATACCTCTTATGCCAAGATGACGGTCGAGGACGTCGCGGCGCTTCATGCGTTTTTGAACACCCTGCCTGCATCTGATGCGGCAAGTATCCCGCATGACGTTGGTTTCCCTTTCAATATCCGGCGCGGGCTGGGGTTGTGGAAATTTGTGTTTTCAGGCTCGGGCTGGGTGGTTGAAGGTGATTTGACCGACCAGCAAATCCGGGGGCGGTATCTGGTGGAAGCTTTGGGGCACTGCGCGGAATGCCATACACCGCGAAACGGACTGGGAGGGTTGAAGCGGGATCTCTGGCTGACCGGAGCGCCAAATCCGAATGGCAAGGGGCGCATCCCCGGTCTGACCACCGCCCAGCTTGACTGGTCCGAGGCTGACATCGCTGAATATCTGAAATCCGGTTTCACACCGGATTATGACAGCGCCGGAGGCGAAATGGTCGAAGTCATCGAGAATACCTCGAAACTAAGCGATGAAGACCGATTGGCCATTGCTGCTTATCTGAAATCCGTTCCCGTTCAGTGAATTGGCTACTGGTTGCAGAAACTCGGGCATTTGTCAGCGCAGGTCTTATGACACTGGTTCTGAGCAACGCAAAAAACGTTTGGTGTGCTGGGTCAAACCAGCACGGCTACATTGCTCAGATCTCTGGCAATGCGGATCAGCGGGCATTGCTCTCCTATGGTTAACCGCCCCGCGTCGGATAATCCTGTCACTTCGGCGGGTATGCGAGTTGCGGCAGCCAATGCGTCTTCCAACGGCACTTCTGCCTGCGTGGTCAGGACACGCAGTGCTGTGGTCAAGTCCAAATCAGCCCCCGCTAAAGTGCCATCAGACAGTGTCAAACGGCCGTCTTTGCGGGAAATGCGGCGGCCTTCCAGTTCGAACATGCGCTGGTCTGTGCCAGCCGGTGCCATCGCATCGCTGACCAGAAATATCCGGCCCGGGCCCCGCTTGGCGGCCCAGGCTGTGCGCATGGCTTCAGGGTGAACATGAATACCGTCTGCGATCAGTCCGGCGTTTAATCGACCCGAGGTCAGAACCGCCCCGACAAGCCCGGGAGATCGATTGCCCAGCTGACTCATGGCATTGAACAGATGCGTCACGCAGGACGCACCGGCCTTGGCATAAGACAGGCAGGTATCAAAATCCGCATCACTGTGGCCCAGCGAAACAACGGCACCGGCCGAGACCAGCGCTTTCACCTGCGCAATTGACACGTTCTCTGGCGCAACCGTCAGCATCAATGCGGGTAGCGCTTGTGCAGCCGCGACAAGCGTCGTCAGGTCCTCGTCATCCATGGGGCGAATCAGGGCCGCATCATGGGCACCTTTCCGAGCCACTGAAAGATGTGGTCCCTCAAGATGCAGGCCAGCGATCCCCGGAACACCCGCAGCTACAGCCGCCTTGGCCGCTTCGATGGCGGCGCGGGTCTTGGCTGCGGTATCCGTGATCAGGGTGGGAAGGATCGAGGTTGCTCCAAGCGTCCGGTGCGCCTTGGCAATGCGTGCCAGTGTATCGACAGACGGGGCGGCGTTGAACATCACTCCGCCACCGCCATTCACTTGCAGGTCAACATAGCCGGGGGCCAGTATGTCGCCTTGCAGATCGACAAGCTTGCCAGCGTCTGTCTTCACGTCAACGCCTATGTCAGTGATGCGGCCAGCCTCCAGTCGCAGCGCGGCACCGTCGTGCAGTTTGGTGCCGTCATAAACAAGCCCGCCGTGGTAGATGGTCGCCTGGACGCTCATACCGTTTCCGTCACTTTCCGCAGGTGACGTGGCGCATCCGGGTTGACCCCGCGCTGTACTGCGACCTGCTCGACCATTGAATAAAAGGACACGATAGCTGCCACCGGGTCCGTCAGCCAGTGATCCGTGCGGACATGAGGCAGCACCTCGGCCTTTGTGACCAATGGGCTGGTGGCAAATACCTGTGCCCCTTTGGCCGCGAGCGTGTCGGCAACCTCGGCCAACAGCGGCTCTGCCGGATCATTGGCGGCAAAGGCAATAACCGGAAATCCGCCTTCCACGATCGAGACCGGGCCGTGCAGCACCTCGGCCGAGGAATAGCTTTCGGCATGGATCTGGCAGGTTTCCTTGAATTTCAGCGCGGCCTCGTTCGAGATCGCTACGCTTGGTCCGCGACCAAGCGTATAAAGCGAGCTTTGGGTGACGGCAGCCGCCGCTTTGCCCCAGTCACACCGTGTGGCGGCATCAAGGTGCTTTGGCAGGCCACGCAGCGCAGCCAGAAGATCTTTGTCGCCTTTCAGTTCCGCCAGTAGCCAAAGCCCGGCAACCAGCGAGGTCACGAATGTCTTTGTCGCCGCTACACTAAGCTCGGGGCCTGCGTGCAGCGGCAAAGCCGCCTCAGCCGCCAGTGCAAGGGGGGAAGATGGGTCATTTGTGATTGCTACGGTGCTGGCCCCGGCCTTTCGGGCATTTTTCGTAAGCTGCACGATATCCGGGCTTTTTCCTGATTGTGAAACAGAAAGGCAAAGCGCCCCGGCCACATGCAGGTCAGCGCCATACACTGACGCGACCGATGGGCCGACGGATGCCATAGGCAAGCCAAGAAGCAATTCGCTTGCGTATTTCAGAAAAGTACAGGCGTGGTCGGAAGAGCCGCGCGCCGCCGAAATCATGAACTTCAGCCCGCCGTTCCGGGCGACGTCCGCGGCTGTGCTCAGGGCATCTCCGCCATTGCTGAGCAATCGCTCGACGGCAACAGGGATCTCTTCGATTTCCTGACGCATCAGGGTCGTTTTCGGGGTCATCGGGGCAGCCTTTCCATCAGAATCGCAGATCATGGAGTAAGTCGCAGCTCAGCCACAAAGTCATAGGCATCGCCGCGATAGTTGGATTTTGTGAACTCGGCGACGCGCCCGCCTTCCAGATGGGAAATCCGCTGGATGCTTAACCCCGCCGCGCCTTCGGCGACACCAAGCAGAGCTGCATCTTCAGCCTCAAGATTAACGGCGGAAATCTTCTGGATGGCGCGAACAGGTCGGCAGCCGTTTTCTTCCAGAAGATCATAGAGTGAGTCGCGCACGGCAAGCGGGTTTGGCAGAATGTCCAATGGCAACGAGGCACGTTCGACTGCCATGGGGCGCCCGCCAGCCTCTCGCAGGCGGCAAATGCGGGCCACCTGTCCGTCAGCGGGCAGCCCGAGCACCGCCGTTTCCTCGGGTGATGGTAGAAAAACGCCCCGTTCCAACCACTTGGAGGTTGATTCCATACCGCGCAGGCGCATGTCCTCACTGAAAGACGTCAGATGCGAAAGCGATTGTTCCAATTTCGGCGCGGCGTTCCGTACGAAAGACCCGGAACCCTGCCGCTGTACGATTGCGCCCTGTTTCACCAGTTCCTGAATGGCCTTGCGCACGGTGACCCTGGACAGGCCGGTGATCTCGGCGATCTCGCGCTCGGGCGGCAATGAGGAATTCGGGGGCAGGACACCAGCGTCGATGCCTTCCTCCAGTCGCTGACGCAGTCGGACATAACGCGGCCCGCCGCTGTTTTCGAGCCAGTCGTCAGAAGCCAGAAAGGATGCTGCGTTCATGCCGAATGCTCCACTTGAAAAGCTCGGGCCAAGGCGATGGCCCCGTCGATAGGCGCACCTTTGGGCTCTGTTACTGCGCCACGCGCACGATCTGGCAGATACGCCTCGTAATGGGGGCCAATACCCCCGGTCAGGCATAATGGCATGGCCGGGGTCCAACCCATTGCTTCCAGTGCCTGTAAAAGATGCGCGGCGCCTTCGCGCATAAGCGAAACCGCCCGTTCATCCCCTGACCTCGCTGCCGCTGTCACCTGTCGCGCAATTTGACCGAATTCATGAGGCTGGGCCGCAGCCGCGAAAGCGACAATGCCGCTTGTACTGCCAAATTCGTTCAGCAAGGCCTCGGTCAGGTTGGATTTTGAGACCAGCCCGTCCCATGCATCCAGCGTAACGGAAAGCGCTCTGCGCCCAATCCACTGAGCAGAGGCCTCATCCCCCAGTACTGAGCCCCAGCCACCGGCAAAGCGTCGGCCGGCTTGCGATTGCAGGGCCAGAAACGAACCCGTCCCGCAATGGGCGATTGCACCATCGGTTGCCTGATGCGCACCCGCCAGCGCAGGGTGACGATCATCCTCGACCAGTATCCTGTCCAACGGCAAATCCGCGGCTACTCGCTGGGCGATCTGTTCGCCGGTGACACCGGCCAGTCCAAAATACGCCGGTACCGGTCTCAGGGTGCCGGGCTGAACATTGAGCTTGGTTGCAAGCATCTTCAGGCCGTCTTTCAGCCGCACAATCGCGCCGTCATAATCGCTGGCGACGTTGGCGGGGCCAACCTCGACCACCAGCCGCTGCCCCCCATCGTCATAGGCGATCCGACAGGTTGTTCCGCCGCCGTCTGCTGCGATGATTGGATTGTTTTTCGACCTAAGCATGATGATACCTATATAATGCCTATGTTGAAATGTAAATGCCAAAGTAAATCCAATAAGGGCGGAAAGATCGAAAATGCGTTGAATTTTAAGGCCAATAACAGCTGAAAAAAAATTAGTGGACAAATGGTATTGTATAGGTATGCTTTCTGGCAACGAGGAGAAACACGTGCTGCCACACATCACAGAACAACTCCACCCGGACGCATACGATTTGGGCAACCGACCGCTGGAAGAGGCGGCGCTGGCCCTGTCCAGGGGTCAGCAGCAAGCGGCCGGTGCCCCACAGGGCGCCCTGCGTGCGATTTGCGACGGTGCAGACGCCATGGCCCGCAGTCTGGCATCAGGTGGTTCATTGTACTACGCGGCGGCGGGGTCTTCGGGGCTGATGGCTGCGGCTGATGCAATGGAACTGGGCGGTACTTTCGGCATCGACGAAAACCAAGTCCATATCCTGATGGCCGGAGGGTTGCCGCAATCCGCGCATATGCCCGGTGGAACCGAGGATGACACCGACGGGCTGGTCGAAGAGCTGGCCGGGCTTATGCGCAGCGACACGGTCATTGCTGTCTCTGCCAGTGGCACCACCCCCTATACACTTGAGGCCGCGCGACTTGCGCGTGCTGCGGGTGCCAGCACGATCGGGATAGCCAACAACCCGGGCAGCCCGCTGTTGGCGCAATGCGATCACGCGATTCTGCTTGCCACCCCGCCTGAACTGATTTCAGGCTCAACCCGAATGGGCGCCGGTACAGCCCAGAAAATCGCGCTGAACATGCTGTCCAGCCTTATGGCAATCAAGTTGGGTCATGTTCACGAGGGCATGATGGTCAACCTGCGAGCAGACAACGCAAAGCTGCGGGCGCGTGCGACCGGCATCGTCGCCCGGATCGCCGGAGTTGATGCAGGCACCGCCCAAAACGCCTTGGCTGAAGCGCAAGGAGACACCAAATCCGCCATTCTCATCGCCGCTCGCGGCGTTTCACTGGCGGCAGCCAATGCGCGCCTGAAAGAAGCGGGCGGAGTTCTGAGCGCGGCACTGACACCTGATAAATAACTGCAAACCAAATGGGAGAGTACAATGAAACGTAATAGCCTGAAACTGGCCTTGCTTGGTGGGACGCTGTTAGCCTCTGCCGCCTATGCCGAGGACGTCACCCTGACTATCGAAAGCTGGCGTAACGATGACCTGACACTGTGGCAGGACCAGATCATCCCGGCCTTTGAAGCAAAGCATCCTGGCATCAAAGTCCAGTTCACGCCGTCTGCCCCGGCAGAATACAACGCGGTTTTGAACTCGAAACTTGATGCGGGGTCTGCCGGTGACCTGATTACCTGCCGCCCCTTCGATGCTTCGCTGGCGCTTTATGAGGCCGGTCACCTGACCGATCTGTCCTCGGTCGAGGCGATGAACAACTTCTCGGACGTTGCAAAGTCTGCCTGGCAGACGGATGACGGTTCGGCCAGCTTCTGCGTGCCGATGGCATCGGTTATTCACGGCTTCATCTACAACAAGGACGCTTTTGCCGAGTTGGGCCTCGAAGTGCCGACCACAGAAGACGAGTTCTTTGCCGCTTTGGACAAGATCAAGGAAGACGGCACTTACATCCCAATGGCAATGGGTACCAACGACCAGTGGGAAGCTGCCACGATGGGCTACAACAACATCGGGCCGAACTACTGGAAGGGTGAAGAAGGTCGTCAGGCGTTGATCGCAGGCGAACAGAAGCTGACCGATGAAGCCTGGACAGCCCCGTACGCAACGCTGGCCCGCTGGGGTGCGTATCTGGGTGATGGCTACGAAGCACAGACCTATCCCGACAGCCAGAACATCTTCACTTTGGGCCGCGCGGCCATCTATCCTGCGGGATCATGGGAGATTTCCGGCTTCAACGCACAAGCCGATTTCGAGATGGGTGCATTCAAGCCTCCGGTTCAGAACGCAGGCGACACCTGCTATATCTCGGACCATACGGATATCGGCATCGGCATGAACGCGGCCACGAAGAATCCTGAAGCCGCTGAAGCATTCCTGACCTGGGTCGCAAGCCCTGAGTTTGCTGAAATCTTCGGCAACGCTCTACCCGGCTTCTTCCCGCTGTCGAGCACTCCGGTCGAGTTGCAGGACCCGCTGGCCAAGGAAATCGTCGGTTGGCGTGAAGAATGTGAATCGACCATCCGCTCGACTTATCAAATCCTGTCCCGCGGCACACCAAACCTCGAGAACGAGACCTGGGGCGCATCCGTTGCCGCGATCAAAGGTGCCAAGTCGCCTGAAGAACTGGGTGCAGAACTACAGGCGGGCCTCGCCTCGTGGTACGCACCACATCAGTAAGCTGAACCATACCCGGGCAGCATGAGTTGCCCGGGTACGCCCGGCATTCCATTGAAAGCGCTCCCCATGACCCGCCCCCGCATCCGCTGGCATATCGTCGTGTTTCTGGCACCAGCCGTGCTTGTCTACACAGCGGTGATGATCTTTCCCCTGTTCAACACGCTCCGTCTGGCCCTTTACTCTGAGGTCGACCAGAGCCGCGTTTTTGTTGGACTGCAGAACTTTCAAACGCTGTTTTTCGATCCGATCTGGTCGGAACAGTTCTGGAATGCGCTGGGCAACAATTTCTGGTTCTTTCTGATTCACATGCTGGTGCAGAACCCCATCGGCATCGCGCTGGCAGCGCTGCTCAGCCATCCGCGCCTGCGATTTGCGGTGCTCTATCGGTCGGCGATCTTCATTCCAACAATCCTGAGCTTTGTGATCGTCGGATTTGCATGGAAACTGATCCTGTCGCCCATCTGGGGCATCGCTCCTTCGATGCTGGATGCGGTTGGGTTGAAATCCCTCTTTGCCCCGTGGTTGGGAAAGGAGGAATACGCTTTGACCACTCTGGCGCTGATTTCGGTCTGGCAGTTTGTCGGTATCCCAATGATGCTGATTTACGCGGCCTTGCTATCGATCCCTGAGGAAATCCTGGAAGCCGGGGAAGTGGATGGCATCACCGGTACAAGTGCCTTTTGGAAAATCAAGCTGCCGCTGATCCTGCCCTCGATCGGGATCATCTCAATTCTGACATTTGTCGGCAATTTCAACGCCTTCGATCTGATCTATGCTGCACAGGGCGCTCTGGCGGGGCCTGACTTCTCGACCGATATTCTTGGCACCTTCATGTATCGCACATTCTTTGGCTTCCAGCTGCAATTGGGTGATCCGCATATGGGTTCGGCCATCGCTGGTGCGATGTTTGCAATCATCCTGCTGGGTGTCTGTGTCTACCTTTTCGGCATCCAGACCCGGATGCGCCGGTACCAGCTGTAAGGAGCAGATGACATGAACAAGGCCCGCTCCAACCCGCTAAACACCTTCGCGATGCATGGTGCACTGATCTTCTATACGCTGATCGCACTGTTTCCGGTTTTCGTGATCCTGATCAACAGCTTCAAGACCCGCAAGGCGATCTTTCGCGAACCGCTGGCGCTGCCCGATGCCGACAGTTTTTCGATGATCGGGTATCAGACAGTGATGAAGCAGGGGGATTTCTTCCTTTATTTCCAGAACTCCCTGATTGTGACGGTTGCATCCCTGACTTTGGTTCTGCTGTTTGGCGCAATGGCGGCTTATGCGCTGAGTGAGTACCGGTTCAAGGGCAACATGCTTATGGGTCTGTACCTGGCGCTTGGAATCATGATCCCGATCCGCATCGGCACCGTGGCCATCCTGGAAATGATGGTGGCGACCGGGCTGGTGAACACCCTGTGGGCACTTATCCTTGTCTATACGGCGCAGGGCCTGCCCTTGGCGGTGTTCATCCTAAGCGAGTTCATGAAACAGGTGAGTGACGACCTCAAGAATGCGGGCCGTATCGACGGGCTAAGCGAATACACAATCTTCTTTCGGCTTGTGTTGCCGCTGGTGCGTCCGGCAATGGCAACGGTTGCCGTGTTCAACATGATCCCGATCTGGAACGATCTATGGTTCCCGCTGATCCTGGCTCCTGCGGAAGAGACCAAGACACTGACGCTGGGAAGCCAGGTCTTCATCGGTCAGTTTGTGACAGACTGGAACGCGGTCCTGTCAGCCCTTTCAATGGCGATCCTGCCGGTGCTGATCCTCTATGTGATCTTCTCGCGACAGCTTATCCGCGGCATCACGTCAGGAGCGGTGAAATGACCCGCGTCCTGATTGCAGGCCTTGGGAACATGGGGCTGAGCCATGCGTTGGCACATCATCTTCACCCGGACGCGCAGATTGTCGGGTTGGTGAACCGATCCGGCCGCGTGGATCACCCTGATCTGACGCGCTATCCGGTGTATTCAAGTTTTGAAGCCGCTCTGACCGAAACCAAACCGGATCTGGTTGTGGTTGCGACCTACTCGGACAGTCACGCGGATTACGCCTGCGCCGCGATGGAGGCGGGTGCGCATGTGTTTGTCGAAAAACCGCTCGCCACCAACGTTGCCGATGCGCAGCGTGTGGTCGAAACAGCAACGCGGCTGAACCGTAAGCTGGTGGTGGGCTATATCCTGCGCCATCACC
This sequence comes from Ruegeria sp. P8, assembly GCF_056534665.1. Taxonomy (NCBI): domain Bacteria; kingdom Pseudomonadati; phylum Pseudomonadota; class Alphaproteobacteria; order Rhodobacterales; family Roseobacteraceae; genus Ruegeria; species Ruegeria sp. P8. The sequence continues at coordinate 16,541 of NZ_JBQERC010000007.1, read as the reverse complement.
CATCCTGGATGCGTCTGATCGCCGAGGCTCGCACTCTGGGTGGCCCCTATGTGTTCCGTCTGAACCTGAATCAACAATCCTCGGGCTCTGAGTGGGAGACGCACAAGGCCCTGATGCAGACCACGTCGCCCATCGTGGATTGCGGTGTGCATTATGTCGATGTGATGTGCCAGATCACCGACGCAAACCCCCTTCGTGTTCATGGCATGGGTCTGCGCCTGTCGGATGAAATCGCGCCTGACATGTACAATTACGGCCAGTTTCAGGTCGTGTTCGACGACGGTTCGGTCGGGTGGTACGAGGCTGGTTGGGGTCCGATGATGTCCAAAACCGCGTTTTTCGTGAAGGACATCGTGTCACCCAACGGGTCTGTTTCGATCACCGACGGAAACAAGGGCGCGTCAGCGGACATCGATGGTCACACCAAGGTTGGTGGCCTTCTGGTTCACACGCCGCAGGGCGACAGGATTATCGACATGCCTGATGAGCCCGGCCATCAGGAACTGTGCGATGCTGAACAAGCCTATATGCTGCGCGCCATCGCCGAGGATATCGACCTGACCCGCCATATGTCCGACGCCGTACAATCCCTTGCCATCTGCCTGGCCGCTGATCAAAGCATCCGCACTGGCCAACCCGTTTCTCTTGAGGAGACCCGCCAATGACCGCCCTTTCACTGAAAAACATTCACAAATCCTTTGGCAATGTAGAGGTCCTGAAGGACATCAATCTTGAGGTTGAGGACGGCGAGTTTGTGGTTTTTGTCGGCCCCTCCGGATGCGGCAAGTCCACTCTTCTGCGCGTTATTGCAGGGCTTGAAGATGCCACATCGGGTGAGATCAGAATTGCTGGCGAGCAGGTCAATCTGACCCCGCCCTCGAAACGCGGCATCGCCATGGTGTTCCAGAGTTACGCGCTTTATCCGCACCTGAATGTACGCGGCAACCTGACCCTTGCCCTGAAACAGGAACGCCAGCCGAAAGCCGTGATCGACGAGCGCGTCGCCGAGGCGAGCCGGATGCTGGGGTTGGAGCCCTACCTTGACCGCTACCCATCCGAACTGTCGGGGGGGCAGCGCCAGCGTGTTGCCATCGGTCGCGCCATCGTGCGCCAACCCAAGCTGTTCCTGTTCGACGAACCGCTCTCCAATCTTGATGCTGCTTTGCGCATGAACACCCGGATCGAGATCGCAAATCTGCACAGGCAACTCTCGGCCTCGATGATTTATGTCACGCACGATCAGACAGAAGCGATGACATTGGCCGACAAGATAGTGGTGCTGCGCGACGGTCGGGTGGAACAGGTCGGCAGCCCGATGGAGCTGTACAACAACCCGGCAAACCGCTTTGTCGCGGGCTTTCTTGGTTCACCGTCCATGAATTTTCTGCCTGCGGACAACCTGACCCCGGGCGATGCGCGCGAACTGGGGTTGCGCCCGGAGGACATCCGCCTGGAAAGCGGCGGACCGATCGCCGGCACCGTTTCGCATGTTGAGCAGTTGGGCGGTGATACCAATGTCATTCTGCAAACCAGCAATGTGCCAATCACGGTCCGATTGTTTGGCCAGCACGCAATTGCCCCAGGTGACGATGTACAATTCGGATTTGATCCCAACCGTGCATATTACTTCGGGAATGACGGGCAGAGATTACAGTAACGATAATTTTCAGCCCGTCTTGCATCAGTTTGTTCCGGTGTGAGCGTGACCCAAAGAGGGCAAGCGCCGGAAAACGTGACTGGTTAACCAAGATTGTGGCGTGTGAACATAAATTGCCCGGATGGTAGGTTCGACCGGAAGTCAGCGGCACGACCGGGCAGCACCCTGTAGAACTGACGCAAGCCGGGCTCGATGTCTTCAGCCAGTTCTTCGCACTGTTGGCACAAGGTCTTGACCAGGCTGTTCGGGTGTCGATTGGTGATCGCCAAAATCAGCTCTGCATGTGCAGCCCTGAGATCCTGGAATGCCGCTGTTTGCAACAGGGCCTGATCGCCCACCAAAACAAAGACGGGTTCCGGGTTGGCTTTGCCTTTCAGATCAACATGCCCGGCCTCTAACATGGCCAGATCCCCATGCGTGATTTCATGGACGCCGTTGGAAACGACGATGTCATAGTCGACTGTTCGACAGCATTGTTCGATCCGTGCTGAGACATTCACGACGTCACCGATAACCGTGTAGTTGAACCGTTTCTGCGAGCCGATGTTGCCGACGCAGGCCTGCCCTGTGGCAAGTCCCGTTGCCAGCGCGATAGGGGGGCGGTTTTGCATGATGTCGGATGCATTGAACTCTGCCAAAGCGCGCCGCATTTTCAGCGCGGCTAATGAAGCCCGGCACGGGTGGTCAGCGACAGGCAAAGGCGCGTTCCAGAACGCCATAACAGCGTCGCCGATAAACTTGTCGATGGTTCCTCGTTCAGCCAGTATCTGATCGCCGATACTGGAAAAAAGCGCATTCAGCAGTGAGACTAGCTCGGTGGCAGATGCGGATTCAGACAGAGGTGTGAAACCCCGGATGTCGGAAAACATCACTGTGATATCCTGCGTCTCGCCTCCCAATTGCAGCTGATGCCCGGTGGCTTCCATCTCATCAAGGATTTCCGGGGCGACGTAATGAGAGAAGACTTTCCGGATTTTGCGCTTTTCCCGTTCGGTGGACAAGAAAAGATACCCTGCCAGAAGCCCGAAATTGGCCATGCCACCGATAAGCGGAAATGTGGCGTCGAACAAAACCGACTGGTTTTGAAAAACCAGCCAACTGATTGTCAGAACGGCGGCAGCGGCGACACCGCCTGCAATGAAAGATGCAACCGCACCGAAACTGGACATGACGGCAATCACGACAAGCCCGAGAAAGGCGAAGGCAAGCATTTCCTGCGCTGCGGTCACGTCCGAGCGACTTAGCATTTCGTTGGTCAACACCTGTTCCAGAACCTGGGCATGAATTGAAACACCGGGAACGCTTTCCCCAAGCGCCGTCTGATGCATATCGAATAAGCCGGCGGCCGACGTTCCGACCAAGATGATCCGCCCCTCAACTTCCGCCCGAACGTCCGCATCATCCGAACCTTTGAGGATATCGTTGGCCGAGATATACAGCTCGGGCGCATCACGCCGGTATCTCAGCCAAATCTCGCCGTTTTCTGTCGTTGGTATCCGGTATCCCCCGACCTCAACCGCCAACATGATGCCTGTTTCGTCCTGCGCACCTTCGGCCATGATATTGGTCTCGCCCAAGGCAACTCTCAGAGCTTCAATCGATAGACCCGGCAACAGCCCATCTGGCCCGCGCCAAAGAACCGGCACGCGGCGCATGATACCGGTTCCGCCGATGGGCGAGACGTTGACCCCACCAATACCGGCCGCAGTCCGGTCCAAAGGGGGCGCGATTGGCGTCCAATGAGGAACTGAGATTAGACCCGCGGCGGGATTTTCCCCGAACTCAATGATACCTGCTTTCGCAGAGATAGGATTTCCTTCAGCAGACAAACGTGCGGCAGTCCCAAGAACGACCGGCCAATAAGCGATTTCCATCCCAAGCAAGACATCATTGTCGAGCTTCCGAGCGTGGCGTTCCACTGTGAGAACCCCTGCCAAAGACGGATCGTTCAAAAGCCGTGAGGGGGAAAACCGGTCAGGCTCAGCGAACAACATATCAAATGCGATGGCCGCAGCGCCATATTCACCCAGATTTTGAACCATCTGCGCCACCAGTGTTCGGGGCCAGGGCCATTGCCCCCAATTGGCCAGAGAGGCCTCGTCAATATCTACAACCCGTATGGGGAGGTCAGGATTGAACTCACGCGGGGATGACCTTTGCAGAACGTCGAAATAGATCAGACGGGTCATTCGCACCGGATAGGGATCCATGACCCGGATGAAACAACCCACAAGGATCAGACACAATCCGACAAGGCGGAACGCCCATTTCCCTGTCTTGGTTTTGCGCTTTTCGTCGCTCACGTCGTTCTCCGGACAAGTGAGTCCATTTCCGCTTTTTCGACATCGCTACCGGAACAGCTCACTATTTGATTCTTGCTGCTCTGGATCTTCCTGACCTGGTTCCTCTCGATCAGGTTCTTCGGGTTCCGGTTCAGGCTCTTCCGGTTCCGGTTCCGGTTCTTCTGGCTCCGGTTCCGGTTCTGGTTCTGGTTCTTCCAGCTCCGGTTCTGGTTCTACTTCTGGCTCTGGGTTTGACGGAGGTGCTGGCGGCGCTGCGACGCTGACTGGGCGCGGCTGGGGCGCAGTTCTGCGAAAATCGGCCCTGTCGACTTTGGCCTGCTGCACGGGCGCGCCTTCGCCAGAACATCCCTCAACCCGTACCTGCAAAGGAGGCAGAAGGCCTTCCTGCGACTGAATAAATGGGAATCCCTCTTTCAGTGCTTGATCGTACTGTGCCTGATCAGCGGGCCGCCCGACTGTTCCGCCTCCACCGGTGGCATACATGCTGCACACGCGGCCTGTGGACCTGCAAGACCCTTGTGCACTGCACATTTGAACAGTTCCGTGCAGGACAAGCATTGCGCTTTGGGTTTGTGATACGACCCACATATCGAAGGTTGTGCCACGAACTGCCATTGTCGCTGTCGGGGTCTTGATCGAATAGGCTCTTTTTCTGCTTTTGCCTGAAATGAATCGAAAGCTGCCGCCCAAGGCCTGCACGGCAAAGCTTTTGGCCTTTCGGTTGCCGCGCAGCATGGTCACATCCAAAACCATATGCGCATTGGGGCCTACGGCAATTTTGGTTTCATCCACAAATACGATCTGCACCAAACCGCTGTGGTCTGTAGAAATCGTATCGCCCGACACCACATCCATTCCTGAAATGACAGGCTGTGCGTTTCCGGCGCGAATGATCTGAGCGCCTTGCTTGGCGCTGATAACTTTCCCGATGTTGGCAAGGGCCTGCGCTGGCATGAGCGCGACAACAAATACAACCAACACAATCTTTAACCAAGCCAAACCATAGCCCCTTCCCCCAACGGGTCTAAGTAAGCGCGAAGCGCGCCAAGCTCGATTTTTGCCCCCAGAAATGTGTTATTCTTATTCAATTACTCTAAAATGCTAGCAATATTTATGCATTATGGTGTGTATTTGTAGCAAGAGATTTTTTGATCGTGAATTTCTGCGTTAAGTCCGACGTGAGCCTCCCCACTTAACAGGCCGAAGTGTAGCCTCCATCAAATGAGAGCAATGGGCACCCGGCTCATCGCTTGCCCCGCGATGAGCCATGACGTTATGGATGTGTTTATCCTAAAACTCAGAGGAATTGTTCGGGCAACAATGCGTCCGGCATGTTCTGGTAACACACGGGTCTCAGGAACCGCCGGATTGACAATGTGCCAACCGAGGTAGCACCGAAATTGGTCGAAGCGGGGTAGGGGCCGCCATGCACCATGCTGTCGCAGACCTCGACGCCCGTGGGAAAGCCATTGGCCAGTACACGCCCGGCCTTGCGCTCGAGGATCGGCATCAGGGAACGCGCGGTGTCCATGTCCGCATCATCCATATGCAGGGTGCAGGTCAGCTGACCTTGCAGACTGTGTGCGACGGCCCGCATTTCGTCAGGCGTTTCGGCGGTCACTATTACGCCCAGCGGGCCAAAAACCTCTTCACCAAGGGTTTGGTTTTCCAGCCAGTTCGCAGCATTGGTACGATACAGGTACGGGGACGCGGTGCGTTGGTCACACATCGAGGTCAGAACCTCCTGCACACCTGTTGTATTGGCGATCCTTGCCTGACCAGTTCGGTAAGCGTCGGCGATGCCGTCGGTCAGCATGGTCTGCGCGGGTGTTTCTGACAAGGCGGTTCGCGCGGTCTCGGCGAAGCGATCCGCTGCTGCACCCGCCAGCAAAACGGCTACCCCGGGGTTGGTACAGAACTGACCTGCGCCCATGGTCAGCGACCCTGCCCAGTTCTGAGCAATGTTGTCGCCCCGGTTCGTTAGCGCAGCATCGAGAACGAACATCGGGTTGACCGAGCCAAGTTCACCGAAAAACGGGATTGGCTCAGGACGCGCGGCACATAGATCGAACAGTGCCCGACCACCAGCCAATGAGCCAGTGAATCCGACAGCCCTGATCAGCGGGTGTTGTACCAAAGCGGAACCCACGGTCCGGTCACCCCCCTGAATCAGACTGAAAACACCGGGATGAATTTTGCAGCGTTCGATGGCAGCATGTATGGCCTCGGCTATGATCTCACCGGTGCCCGGGTGAGCGCTGTGCCCTTTTACGACAACGGGGCACCCAGCAGCCAAAGCGGCTGCGGTGTCGCCGCCTGCAGTTGAAAAGGCCAAAGGGAAATTCGAAGCACCGAATACGGCGACAGGGCCAATAGGGCGCTGAATCATTTTCAGATCCGGGCGCGGCAGCGGCGAGCGGTCTGGCAACGGGCCGTCGTGGCGCCGATCCAGATACTCACCGCTCAGAATATGTGTGGCAAACAAGCGAAGTTGGCCCGATGTGCGACCCCGCTCCCCTTGCAGACGGGCCTCGGGCAGGCCGGTTTCCTGCGTGCCTATTGCAGTAATCGCCTCGGCGTGGGCTTCGATCTCATCTGCGATGGCATTCAGAAATGCCGCGCGGTCTTCCCGGGTCGAAAAACCATAGCTCCAGAACGCTTCTTCGGCAGCTTCCGCAGCCGCATCAACATCCTGAAGGCGCCCCACCGAAAAACTGTGTGACGGTCCAAAAGCGGGCTGTGACTGAAAAAACGTGTCACCTGAAAGCCAGTTTCCAGCGATGAGGTGCTTACCATGGGGGGAGCAGGTCATGAAGGTTCCATATTTACGATTCTGAAGCTATGGATAATGTATCCAATTAAGAGAGACAATCAAGCGCCCTGTTAGGTCTCCTCCATGGCGCGTTTTGCTACGATCATCTCCAGCAGCTGTTCCTTTGTTCGCCGGATGTGCCGCATCAGCATGTTACAGGCTTCGTCAACGTTCCCTGCTTGCGCCAGTTTCAACAGCTCTCGATGCTCTTTTTTCGCCGGTTCCCGCTGCTTCATCACGCTCAAATGCATTCGGACATAGCGGTCTGATTGCAGATTGACGCGGTCCAGCAATTCATTCGTCAGTTTCCTCTGCGACGCCGCGTAGAGGGCGGAGTGATATTGGTAATTCAGGATCCCCCACTTGCTGACGTCATTCTCGTCATAAGACGCTTCCATCTGCGTCAAAATCTCGTTGCATCGTGCAAAGTCGGCAGATGTCATCTGCGGAATGGCTCTGCGGAAAAGATCGACTTCAATAAGCATTCGAAGGTCGAATATTTCTCCAATCTCGTTCAATGAGTGTTTGGTAACTGATCCGCCCCGATTATTGGCCCATTGAATCAGGCCTTCAGCGTTCAGACGCTTTAGGGCTTCGCGGATGGGCATCCGAGATACGTCGTATTCTTCGGCCAGAGCTTCCTGGCGAATAGCTTCACCTTCGGCAAGTTCACCGTTCAGAATACGTTCACGAAGATCGTTCGCGATGACATCTGGTAGGCTTTGCTTGGTTATCGCGCGCTTTCCTGCCATATCTTTCCTGCCACTTGTTTGGGTACAGCTACCGGTTACCGGCGTTATTCCAAGCTGAGCCGCGACTCGGCCACCCAGAAAGCTGATTAAGGACACTCCGCTTGATAATGCATCCAATATCCATGGTGATTCAACCCTGCTGAGACAGCGAGGTAAGACCAAGAGCGAATGGAACCTTCTGTAACTGCCTTTCCCTGAGAGCGGGCGCGGCCAATGCACTGTTTAGTCAGACACCCCAGGTGTCCGACAAGCGATACCCGCCAGGCCAGGGGTCATCCGGGTCAAGCATGTGTTGGTGAATTCCGGTGATCCAGCCGCGCCCACTGATTTCGGGGACAATCGCGGTACGGCCGGCCACTTCGGTTGTATCGACAATCCGACCGGTGAACCGTGATCCGATGATCGAGACCGCCTCGAACGTCTGACCCGGCGACATCAATCCTTTTGCCGCCATCAGCGCCATGCGCGCGGAAACCGCTGTACCTGTAGGCGACCGATCAACCTTGCCGGGTTGGATCGCCACGGCAGATTTTCCGGTCAATCCGGTTTCGGTCTCGCTGATCGGGCCGCAGAAAGCACAGAATGAGATATGGTCCCAATCCGGGTTTTCAGGATGCGAAAACCCAAGCTGTTCATTGGCTGCATTGGTGATCTTCACCCCCAATCGGGCAATGTCACGGGCCTCATGTTCGACAATCTCGAATCCCAAAGCCTGTGCATCGACCACGACAAAACTGTCACCCCCATAGGCGGTATCAACCATGATCGTATCCAATCCGGGTACCTCAAGTGGGACGGACAGTTTGTCGGCAAAGCTGGGCAGGTTCTGCACGAAAATGCGTTGCGCTTTGCCACCGCTGCATTCTGCCCGGACTTGAACCAGCCCGCCCGGGGCCTCAAGCACCATATGAGTTTCTGGTTCCTGCATCGGAATGATCCCGCCATCCAGCAACACGGTTGAAACACAGATCGAGTTCGAACCCGACATCGGCGGTGTGTCTTCGGGTTCCATAATGATAAAGGCCGCGTCGGCCCTGGGGTGTTTCGGGGGCACCAGAAGATTGACATGACGGAAAACACCGCCCCGAGGTTCGTTCAGAACGAAGTTGCGCAGCGTCTGGTCGCCCGCGACGAAGCTGCGCTGTTCCCACAAGGTGTCGCCCGGTGGCGGGGCAACGCCCCCAACGATAACATCCCCGACTTCGCCTTCTGCGTGGGCTGAAATGACATGAACGGTTTTGCTGCTCCGCATCGGATCTCTCAATATTGTGCGACAGGCTCGCCCAGAGCGTCGAAAATCGGTGTAACACCCAGACCCGGACGGGCGGGTGCAGTCATCCGGCCGTTGACACGCTTTGGCGCACCCTCGGCAATGTCCACGGTGCCGTAAGAGTTGAAATCCGTGGCAGAGAATGTGAACTCGGACGGCGTTGAACGGGCCAGATGTGCGATGGCCGCCGTGGTGATGTCACCGCCCCAAGTGTCTTCGATCGTCATGGGGATGCCGTGCGCCACGCACAGGTCCCGCATAAGACGGGCTTTGGTCAACCCTCCGACTTTCGAGATCTTCAGGTTGATCACATCCATCGCGTCTTCGGCAATGCCGCGGACCAGCGTGTTGGGAGTGTCGATCACCTCGTCCATTACGAAAGGCAACGCGGTGCGGCGGCGGATCGACACGCATTCCTCATAGGTCAGGCAAGGCTGTTCCACATAGACATCCAGACCCGAAATCGCGCCCACCACGCGTGCGGCCTCGTGCCGGGTCCAGCCGGTATTGGCGTCTGCTACAAGCAGATCCGACTTTTTCAGAACGGCGCGGGTGGCGTGGATACGGTCGATGTCGTCATTGGCCTCGCCACCCACCTTGAGCTGAAACTTGGTGTAGCCTTCGGCAGCATAGCCTTCGATCTTTTTGGCCATGATCTCGGGAGCTTCCTGACTGATCGCGCGATAAAGCACCACATCATCCTGCGCAGCGCCCCCCAGCAATGTGTAAAGCGGCTGGTCCGTGGCCTTGCCCAGCAGATCCCAGCAGGCAATATCCACCGGAGCCTTAGCATAGGGATGACCCCGCAAGGCCGCATCCATCGTACGGTTGATCTGACCGATATTCAGTGGGTCCTGCCCGATCAAATGCGGGGCCAGCTCTGCCAGCCCGGCCCGGACGCCGAGCGCAAAAGACGGCAGATAGGCCGAGCCAAGCGGGCAGCATTCGGCATAGCCCTTCAACCCTTCATCCGTGATGATTTCCAGAACGGTGCTGTCAAACACTTCGACAAAATTGCCGTTGGACCAGCTATAGCGGCCTTCTTTCAGCGGCAGATCCACCTGATATACGTTCAGCCCGGTGATTTTCATAAGGTGTTCTCCAGATTAGAAGCGTGTGGATGAGAAAGGTGACATATCGAGCACCGGCTTGGCGTCAGTGACCAGATCGGCCACCAGTTCGGCCGTGCCTGCGGATTGGGTCAGCCCGAGATGACCATGGCCAAAGGCATAAAGTACGTGTGGTGCGCGCGAAGATCGGTCAATCACTGGCAGGCTGTCAGGCAGTGATGGGCGAAAGCCCATCCATTGCGTGCCACCTTCCAGGTTCAGGTCTGGCATGAAGCGCCCGGCCTTGGCCAGCAACGTGTCAGCGCGCCGGTAATTCGGGGCCAGCTTCAATCCACCCAGTTCGACTGCACCGCCGATGCGCACGCCGCCGTTGATCCGGGTTACCACAAACCCATGCCCCCCAAAGGTCAGATGAGTGCGCAGGTCAAAAGCGCCTTCGGGCAGGGTCGTGTTATAACCCCGCTCGGTCTCAAGCGGGATATGATCCCCCAGGGTCTTGGCCAGCTGGTGTGACCAGGCTCCGGCGGCAACAATCACCTGACCTGCCGAAATGTCGCCGTTGTCCGTGTCAAGGCGCACGCCGTCATCGGTTGGTTTCAGTGCCGTGATCCCTGCGATCTTTACCTGCCCACCGCGCGCGATGAACTGTGCCGCCAGATGCTCGGTCCAGCGGGCAGGGTCGACGGTATTCATCCATGTCGAGGTAAAACCCGCATGGGTAAATCGCCGGTTCAGCCCGGGCTGAATTTCGGCAATAGCATCCGGGCTGTCCAGAAGATCAAACGGGATGCCATGGTCCTTGCGCAAGTTCCAGGTGGGCAGACTGGCACGGAATTCTCCCTCACTCTCGAACAACTGCAACTGGCCTTCGCGCTGCATCAGCGCCTCGCCGTCTACATGCTCGATTTGGCGCTCCAGCGCAGTGCGGCTGTGGTTCATCAGCGCGGCTTGTGCGGATAGTGAGGCTGCATAACGATCGCGCCAACTGGCCCGCCAGAACCGGAGCATCCACGGTGCAATACTCAGCGCATAAGTGGGCGGGATCGACAAAGGCCCCAACGGATCAAGCAGCCATTTTGGCGCTTTGCGCATGATCCCAGGCGTTGCAAGCGGCACGATATCTGTAAAGGCAAAGGCCCCGGCATTGCCCTTTGACGCCTCGGCTGCAACGCCTTCACGGTCCAGCACAAGCACCTGCCTTCCCCGCTTTTGCAACTCTAGCGCAGCGCTGATGCCAATGATGCCAGCACCGATCACAACTATGTCCGTCTTGGTGTCATGCTGCATGGTTACAGGTTCTCAAATAGTGGTACGGGGTCGGGGACCGGACAGCGTCTGTCCCCGGCCTTGACTTCAAAGCGCGATGCCATCACGGAACGGATCATTCGGCGCGAAAACCAACCTGCCTTCCGACATGATATGCGCCTGCCCGGTCAGGGTGGGAATGACACCCCCGTTTGGGCCGGGTTGGTAGCTCAGCACGTAGGGGCTGCCGATCACGCTTTCCTGCACAATCTCTTCCCCTGCTTCCAGCACCCCGTTTGCCGCCAGACAGGCGAGGCGCGCCGAACTGCCGGTTCCGCAGGGCGACCGGTCATATTGATTGTCCGGGCACAGTACAAAGTTGCGGCTGTGAACATCCTTGTTGGGGGATTGATCCTGAAGGATCACATGGTCGACCAGTTCTTCGTTTTCGCCATGCACGCCCTGTGCGATGCAGGCTTCGCGTATGGTAATGGTCAGATCGGTCATCGCCCGAATGTTTGCCGGGTTCACCGGGATTGGGCTGGGATCAACAATGAAGAACCAATTCCCACCGTAGGAAAGATCGCCGGTGATTGACCCATGGCCGTCAACCTCAATCTGCACAGCTGCCCGCACGCGACGGCTCTCGACATTTGTGACGCGCACGGTATTGGCGTCCAGCAACTCCACCGAGATGACCCCGACCGGCGTTTCCACCCGGTGCGTGCCGGGCCGGATCCGACCCATATGGGCCAGAGTGACACTCAAACCGATGGTGCCATGCCCGCACATGCCCAGAACGGTATCCGCATCGAAATAGATCACGCCAGTCTCACATCCAGAATCTTCGGGCGCGACCAGAAGCGCCCCCACCATACCGGGCTGCCCACGCGGTTCCAACAAGATGGATTTGTAGAACGCCTCATGCTCGGTGGCCAAGCGTCGTGCACGCTCGGCCAGTGGGCCGGACCCCAGGTCGGGGCCGCCGTCGAGGATCACCCGCGTAGGCATTCCCCCTGTGTGACTGTCAATCACATGCATTCAGCAATGACCCCGCCCTGGCCGGACCAATCAGTAAACCAAGTGCGGAACAGGTCGTATTGCTGTTCGCAATAGTTGCGCTGGGCATCCGTCAACTCGTCGGTTTCGTTGAAGTGCAAACGGTATTCCTCTTCGCCGTTCAGGACCAGCAGGTGTTTGTAATACAGCACCAGATCGGTGCCCTCGTCAAAGCTGGCCAGCACACCAAAGGCTTCTTCAAGCTCGCGCGCGCGCAGGCGCGCTTCGGCATGGCCCGCCGCCGCTTTCTGGCACAGGGCAGCCAGCAGCAATGCCTCTTTCGGCAAGGCAGTGCCAATCCCTGTGATCGAACCGGTGGCGCCGCAATTGACGAAGCCATGGTAGACCTCGGTGTCCACACCAACCATCAGTGTAACCTGATCATCTTTCGAGGTAATGTGTTCCGCCGCATAGCGCAGATCGCTTTTGCCACCGAATTCCTTGAACCCAACAAGGTTCGGATGATCTGCACGCAATTCCAGGAACAGATCGGCGCGCGTCGCAAAGCCGTAAACCGGGCTGTTATAGATGATTGCCGGGATATCAGGTGCAGCCGACAGGATCGCTTTGAAATGGTTACGCTGCGCCGCGATGGACGATCCACGCGACAATACACGTGGGATCACCATAAGCCCTGCCGCACCAACCTTTTGCGCATGCGCGGCAAGCGCCACGGCTGATTTCGAATTAATAGCACCGGTGCCGACGACAACGGGCAGTCCGGCCGTGATCAGACGTTCGACACCTTCCATCCGTTCGGCATCCGACAAGAGAGGCCAGTCGCCCATCGAGCCGCAATAGACCACGGCAGACATACCCGCTGCGATCATTTCCTTGCCCTTTTTCACCAGCGCGTCGAAATCCGGTGTCCGGTCCGGTTTGCAGGGGGTCATCAGGGCTGGCATGGTGCCGGTGAAGATATTCTGGGACATGAAGGTGACCTTCCTAGTTGTTTTGGGGCGGGGGCTTTTATCGCACATTCGCCAGGAATTTGCGGGTGTGTTCGGATTGGGCTTCGCTAAAAATCTGGGCGGGCGAGCCGATCTCTTCCATCACGCCCTGATGAAAAAAAGCAACCCGGTCTGATACATCACGAGCGAAACCCATCTCATGCGTGACACAAATCATCGTCATCCCTTCTTCGGCCAAAAGCCGCATCGTGTCGAGAACTTCGCCCACCAGTTCAGGATCCAGCGCCGAGGTTGCTTCGTCAAACAGCATGTATTCCGGCTCCATCGCCAGCGCGCGGGCAATGGCAAGACGCTGCTGCTGACCACCCGATAAGGCCGAGGGGAAGACGTTCAGCTTTTCGCCCAACCCGACGTGGGTCAACTGCTTTGCGGCAATGTCACGCGCCTCGTCCCTCGACTTGCCTTTGACAATCTTCGGGGCCAATGCAACGTTTTCCAGTGCTGTCAGATGCGGAAAGCTGTTCCATTGCTGGAACACCATCCCCAGCTTTGTGCGCAGCTTGTTGATGTCGGTGCCTCTTGCATGAACATCAATGCCATCAACCCGGACCGATCCCTGCTGGATCGGTTCCAGCCCGTTGATGCAATAGAGAAGGGTCGATTTTCCGGAGCCTGACGCGCCAATCACCGACAAAACTTCTCCTTTCTGCACATCCAGATCAATGCCTTTCAGCACATGCAGCGATCCAAAATACTTGTGCAGGTCGCGTATTTCGATCATTGGGCCCACCTTTTTTCTAGCGACGCGGAATACCGCGAAATCGGATAGCTGAGCGCGAAATAGAACGCGCCAGCGATTGTCAGAATCAGGAATGGTTCCTGCGTGCGGGTGATCAGGATCTGGCTGGCTTTCAGCAGTTCAACATAGCCCAGAACCGAGACCAGCGCGCTGTCTTTCATCACACCCAGCGCGACGCCGACCCATGCCGGGAACACCGCGCGCCCACCGATCGGGAAGACGACATAGCGCAGATCCTGCCAATAGGTCATGCCCAGACTGCGCGCCGCGCGGCGCATCGGATCACCAACGGCTTCAATCCCGCCGCGCGCCACATTCGCAACCAGTGCTGCCGTGTAGATGGACAGGATCACCACGCCCGAGGCAAACGGGTCCAGATTGAGCCCGACAATAGGTGCAAAGTTGTAAAACAGCACCAGCTGGATGATCAGAGGGACCGACCGGAAAGTATCCAGAACCGGAGCCAACGTCAGGGTCGCTGCCAGTTTGCCCTCGTACAGAAGCCAACCGCACACCACGCCAAAAACCGTTCCAATGGAAATCGAAAGCACTGAAATCCAGAGCGTTCGCAGCGCGGCTTCGCCCAGAAACCACAGATCGTTGATGTTGAAGCCGCTGAAAAAGCTGACAGTGGGTTGCATCTGTGCCTCCTTCAGTAGCGGAAAAGCCGGGACGCCAGCAGGCGCGAGGCAAGCAGGATGATTTTGACGATCACGTAGTAGATGACCGCGGTGACGGCGAAATATTCAAAGATTCGGAAAGTGCGCGAGGCAAAGAACTGGGTCTCGCCCGACAATTCCCGGAAGCCGACCAGCATACCCAGTGACGACATTAGAACAGCCCAGACCATCTGGTTCGTGATCGGATGATAGACAATGCGAAACACCTGCGGGATCACGACGCGTGTGTAAGCCTGCCACGCGGTCATGCCCAGCGATCGGGACGCGCGTAGCTGTGTCTCGGGGACGGCCTGAAAGCCGCCACGGAAGTTTTCAGCCAGATAACCGGCGCAATTGAATGTCAGCCCGGCCAGCACGATGAAGTACGGCGATAGATGCAGGCCAAAGGCACCAAGCCCGAAGCCGAAAAAGAACAGCTGGAACAGCGCCGGAGTATTGCGCGCCAGTTCGACCCAAGCTGAGGCGAACCAGTAAAGCGGACCTTTCAGGTGCAGCCGCGTCAGCGCCAGACAAAGTCCGATGATAATGCCAAGGACCATTGCCAGCACAGCAACCTGTATCGTCAGCAGCGATGCCTCAAGAAGGTCCGGCAGGCTTTTCATCACCGGTCGCCAATGGAAGTTATAGTCGAACACGGGTGTTCCTCACGCAATCTACCGGTCCTTTCGCCCGGCCATAGCCGGACGAAAGCATGGAGTAGGAAAGGGTCAGTACATTACGCCGGGAATGCGCAGCTCAGGCGCTTCGCCGCCGACATATTTACCCCAATGCTCCTGATAGCGGCCCGATCGCACCTGGTGGGTCACGAACAGGTTCAGGAAGTTCAGCCAGGTGACATCTTCGCGCTTGCCTACAACCGAAGTGTAGTCGGTGGTCCAAGGCATGCGAGGGCCGGCAACAACAGTGTCATATTGCTGGGTAATCGGCAGCACGGCAGTGTTTGTGGTAATGCCGATATCGGCCTTGCCCTGAGCCACCGCCAGGAAAACCTCATTCTCGGACTGGTAGCCCTGGTAATTGCCTTCTTCGCCCCATTCGGCGGCGATCTTCAGCCATTCCTGCTCGGGTACGGTGCCGATCGCGGCGGCCACGCGCTTGCCACGGATATCCTCGAAGGTCTCAATGCCGCTTTCGGCATTCACGACACCCTGCGCATAATAGATGGCGTAAGGAATGGTAAAGCCCACCGTCCGCGCCCGTTCAAGGCTGTCCGAGGTTGCTCCGAACACAACGTCTGCGCGTCCGGTGACGATCACTGGCAGGCGTTCGGCCCAGGTCAACGGCAGGATTTCAGCCTCAACTTCAAGTGCGGCGGCCAGATCATTGCAGTATTCGACGTCAAAGCCGGCCGGTTCGTTATTCGCGTCGCGATACCCAATTGGCGGAAAATCCAACACAACACCGCAGCGCAATGTCCCGCGATCTACGACATCGTCCAGCGTGTCCGCCATCGCAGGAGCTGTGGTGATAGTGGTGAGGGCCGCCAGCGCGGCGAGTTTCTTGAGCATGTGATCCTCCCTGAATCAATCGATACGCGCAGCTATAGAGGATATTGTATCCAACATCCAGTATTTTGTTGAGCAGGAAAAACCAGCTTTCAAAAGGTGTCGTGGCTCTTGGAAGTGATTGAAATGACTGACTTGGCCCGCGTGGAAGGCCCTCGTTCGTTGGCGGCCAAATGGATTTGACACCATGTTCTACTGGAGTTGGAGGTTTTTGGCTGAACGTGGCCCGTCGTCAAACGTGAAGGTGCATTGTGCTCGGAGGCTGGGGTGCTTTCAGCTTGAGACGGAATACGTTTTGTGATGGGAGTGTGTGACGCCTAGGCAACTCCAACCTGCGTCTCTTAAAGAAAACCGGCAATGCTGGCCCGCGCGACCAAATGTGCGTTCGGTCAGACTTTGACGGCTTGGAGTTCTTCGAGCAGGTCGAGGAGTTGGTTGAGTTTTTCTTGTCCCATTTGTTTTTCGATACTTTGGTAGA